>JBAIYC010000401.1:0-12360 GCA_037916085.1 Nitrospirota bacterium
AGCCTCATCGGCGGCGCCATGGGCATCAACGTGGCGGGCTGGTTCTTCGGGCTTCCGCTGCAGCCGAGCCTCATCTCCCGGGCCATCGTGCTCCTGTCGATGCTCCTGGGCGTCCTGGTGGCGGGGATCGTGATGGTGACGGCAACCTCGACGGTGGGCTGGCTCCTGGGCCGCCTGGTGGAAGGCGCACCGCAGAAGGAAGAGAAAGAAGCGATGAGCCACAAGTAACAAAGCCCGTCTCGCAGAGACGCAGAGAACGGCAACACAAACGGACAAATCCCAAATCTTGGAAAAGGAGATACTACCATGAAGAACGAAACGGTAAAAGCGGGAATGAAGATCGGTGCGGTGGTGGGCGGGATCCTCTGGGTGGTCTTCGGGATCATGGCAGGGTTCTACTTCGGGAGTTACGGGACCCTGATCATCCTGCAGAAGCTGATGGGCGGGACGGTGTCGCCCAGCCTCTTCGTGCGTGCGGTCATCGTGGCTGGCAGCGTGGTAGGGATCGCGACCACGGCGACGGTGAGCATCGTGACGGGCGGGCTGGTCGGGACGGCCCTGGGCTTCCTGGTCTCGGCGCCGAAGGCGATGAAAGAAGCGAAGGCAGAGTCGAAGGCGTAATAACCCTAGGGGCGGGTTTGAAACCGCCTCTCCATTGCAGATGCAAAGACGAACGGCGGTGAGGGAACCCTCACCGCCGCTTCTCTTTGCCTGCCCCCCCTCAAGAAGGGTCGCGGTAGTCGCGGGAGAAAGGAGACCTATTCGTCATATTCTGGCGGTTTGCTGAAACAGTCCCGGATCGTCATTGCGAGGAGCGTTTTTGCGACGAAGCAATCTCGTAGTATCATGAAATGCTCAATTACGAGCTTGCTTTGCTTCGCTCGCAACAGCGCAAGTGAAAAAAACAGGGACAGGGCCCGATTACTTTCTTAATACATTGACCGTTCTATCCGTCTATACTACTGTATTTCGTACCGATAATAAATGGTTAGTTGCAAATAAAATAAAAGGAAACAAAATGCATAAAGATAAGCTGGCCGCTTTACGAGTTGCCATCATAGGAATTGTATTGATGCCACTGATTAACATTGCAGGTGCCGTCAAACTTCATCAACTGGCTTTCCTGCAATCGAGTCTTCCTGCTTCAATTCTAACAGTGCGGATTTCTTGTATTGTTCTTGCCCTTTTTTGCTGGCTCTCCATCCCTTTCATAAATCGCCAGGCTCGTGAGCAAAAGGAAGCTGACAAAATGAGTAACAGTGGCCTCAATCCTGAGATGGTGCTTCTCCTGATTGATTTATGTTTATTGCTCGCTCCTGTCTTGATCGTATTGATACTCTCCTTTTTAGGCTATCCAATCATAGATGTCTACCTTTACTCATATTCCATTTTTATTGTCATGCTTCTTTGGCTCTTCTGGAAGCGGAATATATTTTGGTCAACCGATGTCATCAATGTCGCGCCTAATAAACAACCACAAAGTGTAAAATCATACACGGCTGTTTTAGTGGTTTTGGGTCTCCTTGCTCTTGCTCTCCTTGCCCTAGAGGTCATTCTCATCGTAAGTCCGCCAGACGGCTATAATGAGCCTTTACAATGGAATCTTCCCTGGGCTTTAATCAACGGATTGATAGTGATAAGTTGCGCTGTTACCGTCACTTTGCGACTCATCCACTCGCCACGTGCTTTCGATGTCACTGCGTTTATAAGTCTCCTTTTGGCTTTTTGGGTGCCTTTCGGTACAGCAGCATATATTTATTGGCGCTTCAAGATAAAACCAAGAGAACTCCCAGAGCAAAGCAATGTAGATTAACGAGCGCGTCGAGTGAGTCGCGAAAACCATGCTCCTCACGCGCGCGTTCTCACCGCTTCTCGCAAGAATCAATCCATCAGCTTTGCCCCCGCACTGCCGGCATCCCCGAAAAGAATCGTCTTTACTGCCCGCCAGCTTTTTTTGCGCTATACTCCTCTATAGGAAGCATTCACCCGCCCGTCAACCTCAAGTTTACTGGGAATATCAGGGGAAGGAGTAGGAGGCCACCATGGGAGTTCGTCGCGTCACACGAAGACAATTCCTGAAGACGGCCGGTACGATCACGGCGCTGTCAGCTCTCGGAGGCATGCCGCTCGATGCCCTTGCCGCGCCCTATGAGCGCAAGCTCGTCAGGTTCCCCGAGAAGATCGACATGATCCTGCTGACCTCCCGTCCGCCGCAGCTCGAAACGCCCCTTTCCTATTTCCAGGAGCTCATCACGCCGAATGAGGCGGTCTTCGTCCGATGGCATATCAGCCAGGTCCCTACATCGGTGGACCTCGCTACATGGCGGCTCAAGGTCGGCGGGAACACGGAAAAGGAGCTGCAGCTCTCGATGGAAGACCTCAGGAAGTTCGAGAAGGTCTCGTACACTGCGGTGATCCAGTGCGCGGGAAACAGCAGGAGCTTCTTCGAGCCCCGGGTGCCGGGCGGCCAGTGGGGCAACGGCGCCATGAGCAACGTGACCTGGGGCGGCGCGCGGCTTCGTGATGTCCTGAACGCGGCCGGCGTGAAGGCCGGGTCCGTGGACGTGTCCTTCAACGGGTTGGATTATGGTCCGCTCCCGACCGTGCCCGACCTTATCAAGAGCCTGCAAATGGACAAGGCATTCGACGAGGACATCCTGATCGCCTATGAGATGAACGGGAAGCCGCTCACCATGCTGAACGGGTTCCCCGCGCGGCTTGTTGTTCCCGGCTGGTACGCCACGTACTGGGTCAAGGCGCTCTCCGATATTTCGGTGAACACCAAGGCCTTCGAAGGTTTCTGGATGAACCCTGCCTACCGCATTCCGGACAACGAGTGCGGCTGCATCCCGCCGGGTTCGAAGCCCGGCCGGACCGTCCCGGTCAACCGCATGTCCACGCGGTCACTCATCGTCATGCCATCCCAGGGGGCCATTCTGAAAGCGAACCAGACTGTGGCCATCAGCGGCGTTGCCTTCTCGGGCGGGTACGGCATCAAGGACGTGATCGTGTCCACCGATGGCGGCAGGACCTGGCTCCAGGCCAGCCTCGGCAGGGATCTCGGCAAGTACTCGTGGGTGCAGTTCGCCGTGACCTGGAAGCCGGTGAAGCCCGGGACCTACACGCTCATGGCGAAGGCAACGAACAGCATCGGCGATTCGCAGCCCTTCGAGGGCCTCTGGAACCCTGCAGGCTATCTCTGGAACAAGGTCGAACCCCTGACCGTGACGGTGCAATAGGAGGATGCCATGAAAAGGACGCTCGTGCTGATGATCATTGCGGTGCTTTCCCTGTCCGTCACCCTTGGCCCTTCCCGCTCCCTGCAGGCGCAGCAGAAGGACGCTGCAAAGACGATCGAGCTCCCGAAGATGTCTTTCGATCTTGCCGCCGGTCCGGACAAGGACAAGGCGAACGCCTATTGCGGCATCTGCCACGGGGTCGAATACATCCCCATGCAGCCGAAACTCTCCCGGGCCCAGTGGGCGGCGACGGTGACGAAGATGATCAAGGCCTTCGGCGCGCCGGTGCCGCAGGAGGACGCCGACAGGATCGTGAACTATCTGGCAACGGCCTACGGGACGGGCAAGTAGAACGCGCAGATACTGTCCAACGAGGCGCGGTCATCCGACGTGGCCGCGCTTCTTATTGCTTCAACACGGAAATCTGCCCTATGGACCATCCCCGCCGTTTCCCTCCCCGTGAAAAAGAGGGTGAACGTCCTCCCCGTCCTATTCGTTTTCCTTCGTACTTTGCGTCTCTACGAGAGAACAGCATTCCAATCCAGCCCCGCCCTGTTGCGCATGCTCCGTGCCGGTGTTATAGTTCCTGGGCATGAAGAGCATCAAAGAAATCGTAAGTCCCGTTCTCGAGAACATCCGTTCGGGAAAGAAGACCACCGAGGTCGCCGAGCTGTGGGGCGGCGCGCGGGCTCTCTTCCTGCACGAGCTTTTCCGTGCCTCGGGGAGGCACCTTCTCGTTGTAACCGCGTCCGCGGACGAAGCCGAGGCACTGACAGACGATCTCCGGTTCTTTGCCGAGCGGCTGGGCCTCTCATCAGGGCGCGCCGATGTTCAGCTCTTTCCGGCCTGGGCTGTGCTGCCTTTCGAGGCCGCCTCGCCGGACAGCGGCACCGTGGGAGCCCGCATGCAGTGTCTCTACCGGCTGCTCGACGGCGGTCCCGTCATCACTGTGGTTCCCGTGCCGGCGCTGATGCAGAAGCTCCCGCCCTGGCAGCTCCTGGCCGACGCCGTGACGACGCTCACGAAGGGCCGGCCGCTCCCGCCGGATGACCTTGCGGCGACACTTGCATCCATAGGCTATGAGCATGCGTCAACGGTGACGCGGGTCGGCGAGTTCAGCAGGCGCGGCGGCATCATCGACCTCTTCTCCCCCGCCCACGAGAACCCCGTTCGCCTGGAGTTCTTCGGAGACGTGCTCGACTCCCTTCGCGCGTTCGACCCGGAGACCCAGCGGTCCATCGGCGAGATGACCCAGGCTGTTGCGCTGCCGGTGCGGGAACTCGTCATGACGGACCAGGGCATCGCGCGATTCGCCTCGCGTGTGACCGAACCCTCATTTGTCGAACAGGTGACGAGTGACGAACTGCCGCCCGGCGGTGAGTTCTTCGCCCCTTTCTTCTCTGACCTCGACAGCCTCTTCTCCTATCTCCCTGACGGGACGATCACCGTTGTGGTCGAACCCGATGATGTGACGAAAGAGGCGGAGGAGTGGGCCGAGAAGGTCCGGCAGGGGCATTCCGAGGAACGCGCCGAGGGAAGAACACTCCCGGAACCGGAAGAGATGTACCTTTCCGCCGAGAGGGTCGCTGCCAGGTTCGCCGAAGGTCCTTCTATATATATGAGGCTTCTGGGCACGTCCCCGGACCGGGCCAGCATGGACACGAAATCGGCGGCATGGATGGGCGTCCGGCTGACAAGGATGCATGTCGCAGGCCAGGACGAGGCCGTGCAGACAGGGGAAGGCACGGCGGCGGCAATCTCGGAGAAGCTCAAGCGATTACGGGAGCAGAACCGTGTCTATCTTGTCTGCGGGACCGATGAGGCGGCGGGCAGGCTCCGGCGCATGTTCAGCGAGTACGGCGTCCCGGTCAAGGACGCGGCGGGCCTCGCCATCGACGACGACGGCCCCTGGCCGGTCCGGGTCCTGACCGGCAGGCTCTCTGCCGGGTTTGCCTGGCCGGAGCTCCAGCTCGCCCTGATCACCGACGAGGAGATCTTCGGGAGCAAGGTGCATCGTCCGAGGCGGGCCGCCGCGCGGGTCGCCTCCTTCCTCACCTCCTTCAAGGAGCTGAAGCCCGGCGACTTCGTGGTCCATACCGACTACGGCGTGGGCGAGTACCAGGGGCTCACGCACATCGTCGTGGACAGCTTCGAGACCGACTTCCTGACACTCCGCTACGAGCCCGATGCCCGGCTCTACGTCCCGCTCTACAGCCTCGACAAGGTCCAGAAGTACACGGGCTCGGAAGGCGCGCCGCCGAAGGTGAACAGGCTCGGCGCCCCGACCTGGGCCAGGACCAAGGAGCGCGTCAAGAAGGACGTCCTTGTCATGGCGCAGGAGCTGGTGGCGATCTATGCGGCTCGCGAGGCCATGCACCGTACACCGCTCGCGCCGCCGGACAATCTCTACCGGGAGTTCGAGTCGGCATTCCCCTTTGAGGAGACGCCGGACCAGGAAAAGGCCATCGCCGACGTGATGGAGGACATGCAGAAGGAGCGGCCCATGGACCGCCTGGTGTGTGGCGATGTGGGGTTCGGCAAGACCGAGGTTGCGCTTCGGGCGGCGTTCAAGGCGGTGGAGGACGGCTACCAGGCCGCGGTGATCGTGCCGACGACGCTCCTCGCAGACCAGCACTTCCGCACCTTCACCGAACGGGTCGCGCCCTTTTCCGTCAGCGTGGAACTGCTCTCCCGCTTTCGCACCAGGGCCGAGCAGAAGGAGACGCTCCGGAGGCTCAAGGCAGGCACGGTGGACATCGTCATCGGCACGCACCGGCTGCTCCAGCGGGACGTGGCGTTCCGGAACCTCGGTCTCCTGGTGATCGACGAGGAACACCGCTTCGGCGTCCGGCACAAAGAGCGCATCAAGGAGATGCGAAAGATGGTGGACGTGCTGACGCTCACCGCCACACCGATCCCTCGCACGCTCCATATGTCCCTTGCCGGGATCCGCGACCTCTCGATCATCCAGACGCCTCCGCTCGACCGGCAGGCCATCCAGGTCGTGCTGGCCCGGTTCGGCAAGCGGGTGATCCGCGAGGCGGTCCTCACGGAACTCGACCGGGGCGGTCAGGTCTTCTTCGTCCAGAACCGCGTGGCCGGCATCGAGCGCATGGCCGCCTACCTCCAGAACCTTGTGCCCGCGGCGCGGATCGGCGTGGCCCACGGCCAGATGAAGGAGGACGAGATCGAGCCGGTCATGGCCCAGTTCGTGGCCGGCGAGCTGAACGTTCTCGTCACGACAACGATCATCGAGTCAGGGATCGATATCCCGAACGCGAACACCATCATCATCAACCGGGCCGACCGCTTCGGCCTCGCGGAACTTTACCAGATCAAAGGCCGTGTGGGAAGGAGCCGGCAGAAGGCCTATGCCTATCTCCTGACGCCCGCCGAGGAGGCGCTGTCGGACATCGCGCGGACCAGGCTCCGCGCCATCCAGGAGCTGTCCGAGCTCGGCGCAGGCTTCCGGATCGCGGCGCAGGACCTGGAGACCCGTGGCGCCGGGAACCTGCTGGGCCGCCAGCAGTCGGGCCATATCGCGGCCGTGGGCATCGACCTCTACACGCAGATGATGGAAGAGGCAATGGCCGAGCTTCGCGGAGAAGAGCTGCGCGAAGAACCCGACACGCAGATCAACTTCCGGGCTTCGGCCTTCCTGCCCGAAAACTATGTCGGCGACGTGAGCCTCAGGCTCGCTGCCTACAAGGAGATATCGAGCGCGGAAACGGACGAGCTGATCGACCAAATCGCCGCAGACCTGCGTGACCGCTACGGGGAGCTGCCCGAGCCGGCGCGGAACCTGCTGGAGATCATGAAGGTCAAGGTACTGGCGCGGTCGGCCCTGGTCAGCCGAATCGACGGAACCGCTGACGGCGTGAGCATCACCTTCTCGGAGCAGGCGCGAATCGCTCCCGACAGGATCATGCGCTTCATCAAGCGGAGCGGCGGCTCAGTGCGGCTCATCCCGGAATACACGCTCCGCATCGCCCTGCCCGACGGATCGCTCGCCACCGCCGTGGCTGCGGTGAAAAAGTGCTTGCAGGAGCTGGGGTAGTGTGCTATAAATTCAGGACTTTTGCTGTACCATCCGAACGGAGGAACGATCCATGATGATGAGGATTCTTGCAATAAGCACCGTGCTCCTTTCCCTGGCCGTGGGCTGCACCAGGGGCGGCGACAGCACGGTGATCGCAAAGGTGAACCAGACGAAGATCACCGTTGGCGATTTCAAGAAGCAGCTGGAAGGCCTCGATAACCTGCAATTGGAACAGGCAGCCGCCACGGACCCTAAAGCGCGGAAGGAATTCCTTGAAGACCTGATCGGCATCGAGCTGGTGGTCCAGGAGGCAAAGCGGCAGGGTCTGGACAAGGATGCGTCCTACAAGAAGTCCCTGGAGAGCATCAAGAAGGACTACGAGGAGACGAAGAAGCGGCTGGAGCGCCGCTATCGGGACGCCGCCCGGAACGAACTTTTCCGCGCGCTGCTCAAGAAGGAGCTCTCCGACAAGGCGGCTAAGCTCGAACAGCCGTCGGATAAGGACGTGCGGGATTTCTACAACAAGAACTCCGACAAGATGGTCGGAATCGACGGCAAGAAGATTGCCCTGAAGGATGTGGAGCGCCAGATCCGGGACCGGCTGATGCAGGAAAAGCAGCGCGATCTGTACCTTGCCTACCTCAAGAGCCTGCGCGACAAGGCCAGGGTGACGGTGGATGAAAAGAACCTGGATGTTCTTGCGTCAGCGCTGTCCGCGCCGACCGTATCGTTCCAGCCTACGACGCCCCCCGCTCCGGCGGAGAAGAAGGGTGGCGAGACGGCGAAGTGATCCCGCAATGAGAACAAACGGTTTCCGCATAGCTCTGGCCCCGGTGCTCCTGCTGGGGCTTTTGTTTTTCGGGTGCAGGAAGAAAGAGGAGGCGCCGCCGCAGCCAGCTGCCCCTCAGCCCGCGGTTGCGCCCGAAGTGAAGATCCTGGCAACCGTGGACGGCGACCCCATCACCCTTGCCGAGTTCGAAGAGCGCTTCCAGCGGTCGGGCATCAAGCCCGAGAAGGAAGCGGAGCTCCAGGTCAAGGAAGAGTTCCTGAACAGGCTGATCGAGCGCAAGATGATGGTCCGCGAGGCGCAACGAAAGCGGATCAAGATCGGCCCGCCCGAGATCACGGCCCGCATCGAGACCATGCGGAAGGAGCAGGGAAAGGATGTCAAGGAAACTCTGGGCGGGATGGGGATCGATTACGAGAAATGGAAATCCGACATCTGGGAGGACATGATGATTGAGCGGCTCATCGCCCGCGAGGTCTCCCGGAGCATCCACGCTTCGGCCGCGGAGATCCGCCGGTACTACCAGGACAATCTCCAGGAGTTCGAGCGGCCCGAGCAGGTCCGTGTCCGCCAGATCGTCGTCGCTACGGCCGAAGAGGCCCAGAAGGTCCTCAATGAGCTGCAAAGCGGGAAGAAGGATTTTGCGGAGCTCGCCCGCGCAAAGTCCACGGCCCCCGAGGCAGAAGCTGGGGGCGATCTTGGCTATTTTGCCATGGGCGAGATGCCGGGAGAGTTCAACGTGGTCTTTGGCCTTCCGAAGGGCGGGGTGAGCGGCGTCGTGAAGAGCCCGTACGGTTTCCACATCTTCAAGCTTGAGGACAAGCGCAAGGCGGGTACGCTCCCGCTTGATGCCGTCTCCCGCGAGATCGCCAGGAAGATCGAGCAGCGGAAGCTGGACGAAAGGTACAAGCGGTGGCTGGAGGAACTTCGGGCGCGCACCAAGTTCGTCGTCAATTACGAGGGGCTGCAGTGAGGTCGATGACCCCGCGGCCGTCCCTTTCCTCAAGGCGAGCCCCGAACTTCGCCGAGGCAGCATTGATATCATCCAGCAGGCGCGTCGCGGGGCGTCCCGACAGGATGCGCGGCTGATAGGCAACCCGGTAGTTGTTCACGTCCAGCGGCACAGCCTCCACCCGCGCGAGGCTCTTTCCCTTGAACGTGCAGAGGAGTATGATGCTCGTGTTCGTCTTGTCGCTTTCCGAGCCGAAGACGAAATTGCCGAGACTGTAGGCGATGAGCCTACCTTTGTAGAGCTCCAGCTCCTGCAGGACGTGGGGATGATGGCCCAGCACTACGTCGGCCCCCCAGTCGATCGCCTCGCGGCCGAGCGCTCGCTGATAGTCCTTGGCCGCTGGCGCAAGCTCGGCCCCCCAATGGAAGGAGACCACGACCAGGTCCGCCTGCGGACGGACCTTCTCGATGTCCTCGCGGACATAGTCCCGGTATCCCGGCGCGGTCCCGGGCCTGCTGCGGGAGGCATAGAACTCCAGCGGGAAGGTGAGGGAGTAGGCGAGAAAGGCGATGGTCTTCCCGCCGACCCTGACCAAGGCGGGCGCGCGGGCATCGTCCAGGTTCATGCCGGCGCCGGTGAAAAGGATGCCGTTATCGCTCAGGGTCGTGAGCGTGTCCTCGAGGGCCAGGGGGCCGAAGTCCATCACGTGGTTGTTGGCAAGCGTGGCGACGCGAAGGCCGGCGGCCTTGAGGGCCTGAACGGCATCGGGCCTCGCCCGCAGCGTGAACTTCTTGTTATCGACGGCGGTGCCCCGCGATGAAAGCGGGCATTCGAGATTGCCGATCACCAGGGATGCCTGTCGGAGCACTGGCAGGACGTTCCGGAAAAAATAGTCCGGGCCCTCCTTCTCCAGATAGGGTTCGGCCCGGTGCCCCAGCATGATGTCGCCGACCGCAGCGATGGTGAGGACCTCGTCGTTCGCCGCCGGGCCGGGGCCCTGGGTGGGCGGAGCGGCCGCGCCGAGCAGCAGGACGGCAAGAGCGAGCATAATGGGCAGGGACCGAATCATGGCGCATAGTAAGGAACAGGATGACAAAAGGCAAGGGAAAAGGACGGGGGACGGCACCATGCTGATGCCCGCGCGGATAAAAGAGGCCGCGCTCGCGTTCCTTGTGGCGGCCGCGCTCGTCGCGGCCCGTCCGGCCGCGGCGGCCGAGACGCCGGTGGTGGTCGACCGCGTTGTGGCGGTGGTGAACGGCGAGATCATCACGATGAGCGATCTCCAGCGCGAGATGGCGAAGCGGACGGACGTCAAGGATGAGCGGATCATGCTGGATGACATGATCGACCGAAAGCTCGAGATGGCCGAGGCCAAGAAGACGGGTCTCGACGTGACCGACAAGGAGCTCGGCGACGCCATCAGCGACATCATGAAACGGAACAAGATGGACCAGAAGCAATTCGAGACGGCAATCGAAAAGGAAGGTCTTACGCTCGAGCAGTACCGGACGGAGTTCCGCGAACAGATGACCATTGCCCGCCTGTTCAATAAGTATGTTCGCACGGGACTGACCGTCGACGAGGCGGAGGCGCGCTCCTACTATGAGAAGAACGGGGAGCAGTATATGCTTCCCGAAGAGACCCATATCCGGCACTTGGTCATCGAAGTGCCGAGTACCGCATCCCCGGCACAGGTCGAGGACGCGCGACGCCGGACTGCCGACCTGTTGGACCGCCTCCGCGCGGGCGAGGACTTTATCCGGCTCATCCGGGAGAACTCGAGCGGACCCACGGCAGCGCAGGACGGCGATCTCGGCTTCCTCCAGCGCTCCCAGGCACTTCCCGAGATCGCAGAAGCCGCACAGGGCCTGAAGGTCGGCGAGTACGCAGGGCCCATCAAGACGGCGGATGGGTTCCAGATCATCAAGATCGAGGAGATCCGCCGTCAGGCTGTGCCGTTCGAAAAGGTCAAGGAAGACATCACGAAGATGCTCTTTGAGCAGAAGATGGAGAACGCCTATCGCAGCTGGCTCCAGACGCTTCGCACCCAGTCGCATATCGAGAACCGTCTGTAGAGGTCGGTAATTGAGTCATTGAGTGATTGAGAGACCAAGGAACATCTGCCTCGAAAGCGCAATTCTTTAGTCACCCATAACTCAATCACTGAATCACTGATCATCGCTCCTCCCCCCATGCGAGTCATCAAGCTAAAGAAGAAAGAAGCGCGCCGCGTCCTGCGTGGCCATCCCTGGGTGTTCAGCAACGAGATCCAGGACCTGCCGGCGGACGCTGCTCCGGGAGAAATTGTCGATGTGGTCGATTTTTCCGGTGCCTTCATCGGCAGGGGCTACCTAAATCCGCGATCGCTCATCGCCGTCCGGCTCCTCACCAGGCGCCGGGAGTCCATAGACCAGGGATTTTTTGAAGGGCGGATCAAAAGAGCGCGCGAGCTCAGGTCCGCGCTCGGCTTCGGATCGTCCTTTCGCGCCGTGTACAGCGAGGGAGACGAGCTTCCCGGGCTGATTGTGGACAAGTACGATGACACTCTCGTGGTCCAGTCCCTCACCGCCGGGATTGACAGGCTCCTTGATGTCATCCTGGAGGCGATTCGCGCCGTCTATGACCCGAAGATCGTCGTGCTCCGGAACGACGTTGCCGTGCGCGAGCTTGAAGGACTTGCCCAGGAGAAGAAGATCCTTTTCGGGGCCGCGACGGGCGTTGTGACCTTCGAGGAGTCGGGCATCCGCTATCAGGTCGATGTCCTGGAAGGCCAGAAGACCGGTTTCTTCTTCGACCAGCGGGAGAACCGGCTTGCCCTCCGGAGCCTCGTGCAGGGTCGGCGGACGCTCGACTGTTTCTGCTACGTCGGAGCGTGGTCGCTGTCGGCGGCGAAGTTCGGGGCAGCAGAGGTCATCGGGATCGATTCTTCGGAGAAAGCCGTGAAGAGCGCCGGGGAGAATGCCGCACTGAACGGCCTTGCAGCGTCGTTCAGGAGCGGCGATGTGTTCGAGGAGCTGCGCGGCTTCGAGAAGAGGAAGGAGCGGTTCGGCTGCATCATTCTCGACCCGCCGGCGTTCGTGAAGAGCCGGGCCAAGGTCCGCGAGGCGCTCAAAGGGTACAAGGAGATTAATCTGCGGGCGCTCCGGCTTCTCGCACCGGGCGGCATCCTGGTCACCTGCTCCTGTTCTCACCACATCGACGAGGGCCTGTTCCGCGAGATGCTCATCGACGCGTCGTTCGCCGCGGGTCGGCAGGCGCGGCTTCTGGAGATGCGCTCTCAGGCCCGCGACCACCCCATGCTCCTGGCCGCGCCCGAGACCCGGTATCTCAAGTGCGCGGTCCT
>JBAIYC010000402.1:0-10293 GCA_037916085.1 Nitrospirota bacterium
TCGTATCGATGGACTCCTGCAGACCCTTGCGGAGCCGGTCCAGGTGCGCCTGCGTCAGGTCGCGTTCGAGACCCTCCAGGTCCTCCTTGTTCCTCAGCACCCGGTGCGCAAGGTCCCGGTCCTGCGACGCGAATGCAGAGACGGCGATGTCGAAGTTCTCCATCAGCTTGCGATGATAATCAGTTATCTCGCGCATCCCCTTCTCGGAGAACATGAGGCCCTTCGCGATGCGTTTCAGCGCCAGGGGGATGATGTTCCGGTCGATGATATCGCCGATGCTCTCCAGATCGCGGCTCGCCTCCAGGAGCGCTACAGCCCTTCTTCCCTGGGATTCCGTCAGGTGGGACGATGAAAGCCGGGTCAGGTAGAGGCGGATCTGCCGGTCCAGGACGTCCACGAGGTTGTCCTTGTCTCTGACCGCAACGACCGCGTTCTGATCATCGATCTGAAACACACGGATGGCATCGGCAAGCATTTCCTTCACGATATCAGACTCGCGAAGGACTTCGCGTGTCGCCTGTCCGAGCGCCAAGGACGGCGTCCCGAGCACATGATCGTCCAGATACCTGGGCCCGAACTTCATCTCCACCGGCGTCTCCGGGACGAGCCGGACCAGGAGCTTCGTGAAAGGACCGAGGAGCGGCAGGAAACAGAGGGCCAGGAGCACGTTGAACAGGGAGTGGGCATTGGCGATCTGGCGCGCCATATCACCGCCGACCCTGCTCACCAGCCCTTCGAAGAGCGGCAGGACCGCGAGCAGGAGGCCCACGCCGGCAACCTTGAAGAGCACGTGCGCCCAGGCGACCCGACGTGCTTCGGCGGGTGCCCGGAAGCTCGCCATCAGCGCCGTCGAGCAGGTGCCGATGTTCGCCCCGAGAACGATGTGGATCGCCCCGCTCAGGGAAATGAGGCCGTTCCCCGCCAGGGCAAGGGCGATGCCGATGGTGGCAGCGCTGCTGTGGATCAGCCCGGTAAAGACGGCCGAGAGCAGGATGCCGGTGAACGGAGCGCCCACCAGGGCAACCATCACCTCTTTGAAGAGGGCGTTCTGCTGGAGGGGGGCCAGGGCGTCGGACATGATCCGGATCGAGAGGAACACGAAGCCGAAGCCCAGTAGCCCCTGCCCGATCGTCCTTAGATGATGCCGCTTGGCAAAAAGGGAGAGCGAGAGGCCAAGGCCGACCAGCAGCACCGCGTAATCGGTCACATGGAACGCGATCAGTTGGACCGTCAGGGTAGCGCCGATGTCCGCGCCGAGGATGACCGCGAGCGTCTGGCGAAAGCTCATGAGGCCGGCACTCACGAACCCGACGAGCATGACCGATGTGGCGCTGCTCGATTGGATGAGCCCAGTGATGAATGCGCCGGCCCCCACGGCGGACAGACGATTGCTCGTGAGCGACCGGAGGAGCGTGCGGATACGCGGACCAGCCGCATTCTGGAGCCCGTCGTTCACAAGCTTGATCCCGTACAGGAGAAGCAGCACACCGCCGAAAAGGTTCAGGTAGATCATTCAGCTGCCCTCGCACCGGACCAGCGTCTCGTCCCCGTTCGCATAGAGCGTACTATGCCCGAATTCCCCGGACCCGTCAACGGTAATCTGGCGCGATCTGCCGCGCATGCCGTTCCCTGACGAACCGGATCTCGTCCTCCCTGCCCCGGACGATGCCGTCGAGCCTGGCATCGAGCAGACCTGCCAGGATCCTCTTGTACCGGGGGCCCGGCGGGATGCCCATGCGCTTGAGATCGTCTCCCGTGAGCGCGATGCGCACGTCCCGGAGATGGGCAAGATAGAGGGAAATGTACTTCTTCGCGGGTTCCTTGCGCGCCTTAGACATCATCAGCAGGACCTGTTCGATGTCCAGGGGGTGGAGGCGGTCATAGATGCGGCTTGCCGGGATACGCCGGTCGCGGTAGAATTCGAAGAGCACGTCGCGGCAATGCCGCCGTGCGGCCATGACCTTCTTCCGGATGCGAGGAGGGACGGACAGGCGCTCGAGCGCTTCTTCGGCCGCGTCGTCCTTCAGGCGGTCAAGCAGCCCCAGGAGATAGACGAACCACCGATCCACGGGAGTATCGATGTACAGCAGCCGGTACCACGTCAGCGTCTCGCCGATGCTCACCAGGAGCCGTTCCAGCTCGGCACCTAGCCGCAGGCTCGGATGGAGGAACTTGAGGAGGTCGAGCTCCTCCATGCGCCGGACCACTTTGAGGGGATCGAGCTCCGCGAACATCAGGACCAGTTCGTCATAGATCCTCTCGCCGGAAAGCCGGTCGAACAGCTTCATGGAGACGGATGTCTTGATCAGGTTCTGCGTATGCTTGCTGATCTGGAAGCCGTAGCGCTGCTCGAACCGAATTGCTCGGAACACGCGCGTAGGGTCCTCAACGAAGGACAGGTTGTGTAGGACCCGGATGACGCGGTCCTTGATGTCGCGCAGGCCGCCGAAGAAATCGATCAGGTCGCCCCAGCGCTTCCTGTTCAGCCGGACCGCGAGGGCATTGATCGTGAAGTCCCTACGGTAGAGGTCCTTCTTGATGGAGGAAAGTTCCACGGTGGGCAACGCGGCCGGCGACTCATAGTATTCAAGCCGCGCCGTGGCGATATCGATCTTGAGCCCGCCGGGCAGGACGATGACCGCCGTGCCGAACTTTTGGTGGGACTTCATGCGGCCGCCAAGCTTCCGCACGAGCATGCCCGCAAAGGTGATGCCGTCCCCCTCCACGACGATGTCAACGTCCAGGTTCGGGATGCGCAGGAACAGATCGCGGACAATGCCGCCGACCAGGTAGACCGGGAACCCGGCCTCGTCGGCCACGTCTCCGACCGCCCGGAGCGCTTCCCTGACCTCCCGGCTGATCCGCTCCCCCATGAGCCCCCGCACGTTCCGAGCCGGGGGAACGTCGCTTCCCGGCGGGAGAATGGCGCTGCTCAGGCGCTCCTCATGAAGCGCCCGCAGGAGGTCTGTCCGTGTTATGGCCCCGACCAGCGAGCCGTCCGGGCCGATGACCGGGATAAAGCGCTGCCGCTCCTCGAGCATGACGCGCTCCACTTCAGACATCGGCGTCTCCGGCGCGACGGACGCTACCCCCGTGGACATAAACTCGTCTACCCTCCGGCTCCCGAAGCCGTGGAACAGCGCTTTCTGGACCACCTCGCGGGTGATGATGCCCAGGAACCGCCCGCCGTCCAGGACCGGCAGGACGTTGACGCTGAACCGCGTCATGTCCTCGCCTGCCTGCTCGATCACGCTTCCCGAGGCGATGGTCTTGACCGGCGCGGTCATCACGTCCGATGCAGCCCTGCCTGGCTTCACGTGGTGTTTCAGGACATCAATCAGCTTTTCCCGGGCCTGGAGATAGGTCATGTCCCTGACCACGGCCGCCGCCGCTGTCAGATGTCCGCCGCCGCCGAACGCCTCAAGGACCTTGCCCGCATGGACCGAGGTCAGCCGCGTGCGGCCGATGATATGGGTCTTGTCGCCCATCTGGACCACCAGGAAGAGCACATCGATGTTCTCCCGGTCGCGTATCCGGTGCGCTAAAACCGCAACATCCGGAAGAAAGTGCGGTGTCGCCAGCGCTGCGATCACGACGCGCACGCCGTTGATGTCGTAGCTCGTCGCAGCGGCCACAAGGTCGTTCATGACCGAGGCCTGTTCGGGCGTCAGTTCCCGGGAGATGAAATCGGAAACGACGTTCAGGTTCGCGCCCCTGCCGATCAGATAGGCGGCGGCCTCGGCATCCCGTGCGGTGGTCGAGAGATAGGTGAGCGATCCCGTCTCCTCGTAGATGCCCAGGGCGAGGATCGTCGCCTCAAGGGATGTTATCTCGATGCCCCTGTTCCGGAGGATCTCGGTCATCAGGGTGGTCGTAGCCCCTACTTCTTCCACGCGTTCCAGCTCTCCCCGTACGTCCCCCTCCGATGGCGGATGATGGTCATAGATATGGACCGAAACGCCGGAGCGCCCCAGCGCCTCGGCCAGTTTGCCCAAACGGTGGGGATTTCGGTTGTCCACGATGATGAGGCGGGTGATCTGCTCGACGTCGATGTTCTTGAGACGGGTGAACTCTACGGTGTAGGCCGTCGATTCAAGGAAGAAATCGCGCATGCTCTTTTCCTGCGACCCGGCGAAGACGATCACCGCATCGGGATAGAGCTTTTTGGCCGCGAGCATCGACGCGAGCGCGTCGAAATCGGCGTTCGTATGGCTGGTGATGACTTCCATTCTGGATCAGGTGCCGCATGCTCTTGGAAGCTGCGGTCCTACCTTCTCGGATGATGCTTCTCGTGGATCTGCCTCAGACGTTCCCGCGAAACGTGTGTATAGATCTGCGTCGTGGAGATGTCCGCATGGCCGAGCATGGCTTGGACGGACCGCAGGTCTGCGCCGTTGTCGAGGAGGTGGGTCGCGAAGGAGTGACGCAGGGTATGCGGCGACACTGTCCTGGTGATGCCGGCTTTCCGGACGTAGTGTTTGATCCGCTCCCAGAACATCTGGCGCGTGATCTGACGGCGTCGGCCGCTGACGAACAGAGCCCCGCACTCCCTGCCTTTGAGAAGCAGCGGCCGCGACCGCTCCAGATAGGAACGCACCGTCGCTGTAGCAACCTCTCCCAGGGGGACGGCCCGTTCTTTGGATCCTTTGCCGACCACGACGACATACCCGCGCTCCAGGTTGATGTCGTCCCGTCTCAGTCCGACCAGTTCGCTGACCCTGAGACCCGTGGCATACAGGAGTTCCAGCATTGCCTTGTCGCGGAGCCCGAGCGGCGCGGCGTTATCGGGCTGGCCGAGCAGCGACTCGACCTCGCCGCTGCTTAAGGTCTTGGGCAGACGACGCCAGCCCCGGGGCCTCTCGACAGCAATCGTAGGGTCCGACGAAGTGAGACCATCGACGATCAGATATTTGTGAAATCCCCGGACAGCTGCAAGACAGCGGGCAATGGAAGAAGACGCCAGGCCCTCTTCCGACAGACGGGCGACAAAGGACTGCACATCGTCCTGCGAAACCCGCCGGTGGTCCCGGTCCTTCAGAAAGAAGAAGTACTTCTGCAGGTCCCTTGCATAGGAATCCAACGTGTTCCGCGCAAGCCCCTTCTCGACGGCGAGATAGTTCATGTACCTGTCCAGGAGATGATCATCCATGCTTTTTCTGAAATAAATCAGGATATTATTGATTCTATTGTAGGTGATATCAAGAGGAAAAGCAAGGAAGGAACGTGAACAGGTATGTCTGGGGAATACCACGAAGGAGCGGGCCTGATGGCGCATGAATACGGCATCTTCAGGGCCGCAGGAAGATGCGTTACGAATGCGCTAAGAGAGCGATGGCCTTGGCCCGGCTCTTCACTTTCAGCTTCCGATAGACGCGGTAGAGGTGGGTCTTGACGGTCCGCTCGCTGATGTTGCTCATCTCGGCGATCTCGCGGTTCGACGCACCCTTCAGAACCATCTTGAGCATGTCACGTTCCCTGCAGGTGAGCGGCTGAAGGTCCGGTACATGGACGTTCAGCGTATCCGGAAGCAGGAGGGATGCGGAAATGGTCTTTTCCAGAATCCGGCGTTCCGCCCAGATGCGGCCGGCAGCCACGGCACGGACAGCACGCGCGATGAGGGCCGGCGGTTCCCCGGGGCGCAGGTACCCCCGTGCCCCCTGCCGTATCTCCTCTATCAGCGCATCATCCTCGGGGAGCACATCATGGGCCAGGATCGTCCGTGTACCGGGAGACTCCTTGTCCACCGACCGCAGGAATCGGGAAAGCATGCGGCCATCGAGGACTGCCGCCTGCAGGACCATGACGTCCGGCACAAGATTCAGTTTCTTGACCGCACTCACGCTATCGGCAACTGTGGTCACCACCTGGAGATCGTCCTGGAGACTCAACGCAGCGGAAAGAGCATCACACCGGACGGAATCATTGTCCACGATCATGACCTTGATAACATTCATGTCGGCAGCGCTCCCGGAAAGCCGATGACGGCGGATTCGAGAAACCTAATACCAATATTGTAGATGGCGTCGACATGCTTTGTCAAGAACAAAACCGAACTTTTTTGTTGGAAATCGGGCTTCAGACGACGGGTCTAGCGGGCCTCGATGCCGAAAGCGGCCAGCATCGTTGCGACAAGCGAGATCGGAAGACCGACCACATTGAAATAACACCCTTCGATCCGCTCCACCAGCACCGCTCCCCGGCCCTGGATGCCGTATGCCCCCGCCTTGTCCAGAGGCTCTCCCGTAGCCACGTACGACTCGATCTCGTGACGGGACAGAGGCCTGAACCAGACGCCGGTAGCGGAGTTCCGGACATCCATCCCGCCCGTTGCGGCGTCGAGGACAGCCACGCCGCTCACGACCGTATGCTTCCTCCCGGACAGAAGGGACAGCATGCGTACGGCGTCCTGCCGAGCGGTCGGCTTGCCGAGGATCATATCGTCGACCACGACCACTGTGTCCGCCGCCAGTACGATCCCCTTTCTCGTCCGCAGAGCGACTACGCAGGCTTTCTCCCTGGCGAGACGGGCCGTGTGCGCTTCCGGCGTCTCCCCAAGAATGACGCTTTCATCAACGTCTGCGGACTCGAAGGTGAAAGAATAACCTACTTGGGCAAGCAGTGCGCGCCGGCGGGGCGATGCGGAAGCAAGAATGAGATCAGGAGGCATAGACTGGCAACGGGTTCAGGAAGCATGCGGGCATACGAACCGGAGCATGGCCGTAACACCGCTAAGGAACGAACAGATCGGTAAAGACGACGGTAAAGTCCTGCGAAGCGGTCCCGCCATCGCCATCGTCCACGGTGACGCGAACGGCCGCCTCGTTCCTGCCGGCGTACAGCGTGGCCTTCTGCAGTTGCCATTGGATCAACCCCGAGGATTCGTTGATCGTCATGCCGCCAGGAGCCCGGTCAAGACGGTACTTGAGCACATCGCCGTCAGGGTCCTTGGCAACCACCTGGTAGATGTAGCTCCCGCCCTGCGGCGAGTCGGGTGGCGACGAAAGGATCTCGGGCTTTCGGTTCTCCAGAAGAACCACGTTGGATCTCACCGAACCGCTGCTGACCTGCCCGTCGGAGGCTCGCATGACAACGTACACGGTGTCGTGTTTCCTGAGGTTCGTCGTAGCAAACGTGTTGTCAGGAACGAAATCCGTTGCGGCATCGCCGTTCACATACCACTGGTAACGGAAAGAAAATCCCCCTGAGACCCGCTCCGCTCCCGCTGGAGCCGCAGTAAGAACGTCACTGATCGAGGCCGTCGCTGGCGCAATCGTCACCCCGTCAACGACCGGCGCCGATGCTCGGATCTTGATCGATGCAGTCTTGAATGTCGCTCCTGCCCGCGAGGCGTCCGCCGGGGTCAGTTCGGCGTAGACAAGATCTCCGCTGCGGTAGAAGCCCGGCTGCAGCACGTTCGATGGTCCGTCCTGGACCTGGGTATCGTTCACGAACCATCTGAAGGTGCAGGTGACAGGGTGCCCATCCTGATCAACTGCATGGTACGTGACGTCGAGCGGCGAAGACGCGTCAGGATTCTCCGGCGTAATAACGGCGCTTATCACTTGCGGGGACTGGTTCTCCGCCGGCGCCTGCGCCGTCCCTTCCTCACTGCCTCCGACGGAAGCAGCGCCTGGCGCGGGTGCTGCGCCTTGCCGGCCCGAATATCGCTTTGCCACGACAACAATGGACACCACGGCAACGATGAGAAGAGCGATAGTAACGAAGAGTTTGGGCGTAAGACGGAACTTCGCTTCGGTCAGTGATATCTGGAGGTCGCCTTTGTCCTCCTGCGTCTTTGATATGATGATGCGTCGTTTCTTAAGTCTTGGGCGAGCGTTGGCCATGCGAGAATGTTCTCCCCCAGAGGGCGGTCCCTGGTCACTCCTTGATCGTGAACGTCACAGTATAGCGCGCAATTCCGCCGTGACCGTCGTCGGCGACGATAGTCACCGGCTGGTCGCCGTGAAAGCCGCCAGGCACGGTCCAGGTAATCCTTCCTGTACTCTGATCAATGGTCATCCCCTCAGGAGCCGACTCGATCGTATAGGAGATCCGGTCACCGTCCGCATCGGTCGCCTGCGCCTGATAGACCAGCGTGTTCCCTCTGTAGCTCACGTTCTGATGTTCCACAAACACTGGGGGACGATTGTCGATGGTGCGGTCCAGCGCGATCCGTCCGCCGTAGGCCGTGCCGTCATGCGCGACGACCTCGACGTGCACCACATCGCCTCGATGCAGAGAACGAGCAAGCGTCGGCCCGTTGCCGGCCTGCATGCCATTCACGGTCCAGGCGTATTGTATGGTTACAATGTCACCGTCGATATCCGATGTTTTCGCCGAGACAGCGAGGGTCTGGTCCTGGCCGGACATGGCCGGCTGGAGCGAGACGTCCGTCAGTTCGGGCGGCGTGTTGCCAATTGTCACTTCGTTGGATTTCACCTCACGTCCCGGAATGACCGCGATGGCCTGAACGGTCGAGCCTTTCCGCGCCTGTGAGCAATTGAACTCTGTTGCGGCTTCCGAGGCAACGGGACTGCCGTCCAGGATCCACCGGATGTTCGCTCTGTTCAACTCGAAACCGCCCGGACGGAGCTGGAGAGAGCTTCGCCGGTTCGGCTCACGGGGAGACAGCGTGAGAGAACAGGGATCAGAAGCCGCCGCTCCGGACGAGGCCGTTGCCGGGGCTCCTCCTAAAGCCTGTTTCTGGCCAGCGGCGGTCGACGGACTGTCCGCCGTACAGGCGCACAGGAGAAACAGCAAGGGAACCAGCACGAAAGAGAGAATATTCCGATACATAACAGTCGCGAGGATCGTGGAACAAAAGGTATTGGTCGCAAAGAGAAAGCGTTTAATCGCACAAGCATCCAGTCTCGAAGAAGATCCTCTTTCTTGCTCAGCATTTCTTCGAGACTCTCCGCTGACCTCTGTGCTTAATGCCATTATATCAGTATTGATACAGGATTGACAGCTTTGCACGTTCCGCAGGATCGGAGGCATTTTCTGCGTCCATCTCGATCGTGTACAGATAGGGTCTCGGCACGACAGAGACCTCGCCGGAAGCTGAGGAAACGACTCCGCTGCCAATGAGCCCACTCGTATCACCACCGCTGTTTCCAGTAACTGTATTGACCACCTTCCCGTATACCTTATAGGCAGGAGACGCTCCCAGCGTCATGACGAGGTCGTAAGAACCAGCGTTTGTTGGATCAATGGTAACGGTCTGGTTGCATCCAGACCAAGAGGTGGAAGGTGTCATCAATTTAGCCGCCAGTGCCTGATACGGCAATCCCCCGCCCGTACCGGTGCACCCCGCCGTGGTGCTAACGGAAGAGTTTAGACTGAAATTATTCAGATTCGAAATAAATGCGCTTTGTGCGGCTGCGCCGCCCCGTGTACCGAGCAATTGGCTCATGATCTCCCATCCACCGAACGCGGCATCATGCGCTGTCCGGTACCTTTTTTCCATGCCAGTGGCCTGCGTCCCGACCGTGATCATGTAGATCAGCGTCGTCATGAACAGGAGCGCGATCGCCGAAAGGATGATAACTATCAAGAGAACGGCACCCTCCTCGGAGCGGATCCGCGAACAGCCGGAAATACCCTGGCACAAGTTCATGCGATCTGGTTGTTTATTCATGACCATCACCTTCTTCACCGTCCAAGCGCTGCAGCGACTACTGGAGATTGCTGGGCCTGGCTACGATCGTATAGAGCTTCCATCGATAATGTTGCCAATCGGGTATCGAATGCGACGAATCAAGGAAATCAAATGTTCTACCCACAGTACCGATCGCGCCGCCGGTCTCCCCCACGAGAGGCGTTTGGCTGGGATAGGTATAGTTCGCGTCCCGCTGGCCTTCCTGTGCGAGAATATATACACGCACTTCCTTGACTTGGCTCCGGACATCGGAGGCGCTCAGGGTATGAATATCCTCGGATTTCGTCAGAACGCCGTTGACGTCGTAAAGGTATACTGCCTGCATGTCCGACACGCACTCCAGGAGTGGCTGGGGCGTCAGAAAACCCTGGCCGCCCTGCGAGACCACGGCCTTGTACAGGATGCCCGTGCCGGCAGCGCAGTATTGTGGCAGGCCCGAAGACGGCGCCTGCACATAATAATCTGCGCGGTTGAACGGCATTTTGAGCGGCGTGTTCGGGTCCACTGCGTACACGATGCTGGGGTCCGAACGGTTGGCGTTGAAACCGGTGACGTTCGAAAAGTTGGCCGAAAATACGCCCGGGCTGAACGGCACCAGCGTCCGCGTGGTTGCATCCTGAGAAATGACAATGACA
>JBAIYC010000403.1:0-2145 GCA_037916085.1 Nitrospirota bacterium
GGAAAGGCCATGTATACCGATGTGGCGCGCGGCGAGGCGATGCTCGAGACCGAGGGCTTCACCAAGGCGATCGTGCACCGGAAGACCGGCAAGGTCCTGGGCTACCATATCATCGGGCCGCAGGCATCGGTGCTGATCCAGGAGGTCGTCAACGTCATGGCAGGCGACGGTAACCTTTGGTCCCTGGCCAAGGGCATCCATATCCACCCCGCGCTTTCGGAGGTGGTCCTGAAGGCCCTCGGCAAGCTCCGGCCCGTAGGTGAGGAAAAAGAACACCATCACCATCATCGGTAACGACTACGGTGACTATTTGATTGACTTTGCCGGCTTCGGCATGGTATAAACATCCGCTTTTGCGGGATTTGGTTGAGAACGCTCGATCCCCCTCGGTCCCCTTCGAAGAAAGGGCGGCACAGGGGGATTTCTATTGAATGCGAGGCGTTTTGGAACCACGGGTCACGACTTTGTCGGCACGCACAGATAATGGCAACGTCCTTTTCAGGGTTCCTATCCGTGTGTCCGCAAAGCTGACCTGCGGTTGCTATAGTTTTGCATCTGGTGAGGAAGGAAGAACATGAAACGGGAGAACCTCAGGAACATCGCAATCATTGCTCACGTCGACCACGGCAAGACCACGCTTGTGGACATGCTGCTCAAGCAAAGCGGAACGGTCCGCGACAACGAGCGCGTCGCCGAGCGGGTGATGGACAACATCGACCTGGAGCGGGAGCGGGGCATCACGATCATGGCCAAGAACACTGCCGTGTTCTACAATGGCGTGAAGATCAACATCGTGGACACGCCGGGTCACGCGGACTTCGGCGGCGAGGTGGAGCGGACGCTCAAGATGGTGGACGGCGTGCTCCTGCTCGTGGACGCTTCCGAAGGGCCGCTCCCCCAGACCCGCTTCGTGCTCAAGAAGGCGCTGGAACTGGGCCTTCCGCCCATCGTGGTCATCAATAAGATCGACCGGCCTGACGCGCGCGTGCAGGAAGTGGTGAACGAGGTTTATGACCTCTTCATCGACCTCGATGCGAACGATCAGCAGCTCGAGTTCCCGATCGTCTACGCCATTTCCCGAGACGGCGTCGCGAAGCTGAACATGGAAGATGAGGCAAAGAACCTCCAGCCGCTCTTCGACCTCATTGTAAAGACCATCCCGGCGCCGGAGGGCGACGAGACGGCAACGCCGCAGGTGCTGGTCACCAACATCGACTACAACGACTACGTGGGCAGGCTGGCCGTGGGCCGCGTCATTGCCGGGACCATCAAGCAGGCGCAGTTTGTCGGCATCGTGGACCATTTAGGCCAGGTGCGGAAGGCGAAGATCACGAACCTCTACCAGTTCCAGGGGCTGAAGCGGGTCGATGCGGAGAGCGCCACGGTGGGGGACATCGTCTCGATCGCCGGCATGGAAGGCGTGAACATCGGCGACACGATCACCGATGCCGATTCACCCAAGGCCCTCGAGCGCATCGCCGTGGATGAGCCGACGATCTCGATCGTCTTCTCGATCAACAACTCTCCCTTCTCCGGGAAGGAAGGCAAGTTCGTCACGTCGCGTCACCTCAAGGACCGGCTGGAGAAGGAGCTCCTGTACAACGTGGCCATCCGCATGGAGCCAATGGAAGCAACGGACAGCTTCAAGGTCATGGGCCGCGGCGAGCTGCAGCTGGCCATCCTGATCGAGATGATGCGGCGGGAAGGCTACGAGCTTTCGGTGTCCCAGCCCGAGACCATCACGAAGATGATCGACGGCAAGGTGCACGAGCCCATGGAACTGCTCGTGATCGACTGCCCCGAAGAGTTCATCGGCGCGGTAACCCAGAAGCTCGGGACCCGCAAGGGCAGGATGATGAAGATGTCGAACCACGGCCACGGCCGGGTACGCATGGAGTTCCGCATCCCTTCCCGCGGCCTCATCGGCTTCCGCTCAGAGTTCCTGACGGACACTCGCGGCACCGGCCTCCTGAACCATCTCTTCGACGGGTACGAGCCGTGGCACGGCGTCATCCAGAAGCGCATGACCGGCGCGCTGGTCGCCGACCGGGCCGGGAAGACCACGACCTATGCGCTCTTCCATCTGCAGCCGCGCGGCGAGCTGTTCATCACCGAAAGCACGCCGGTCTACGAGGGCATGGTTAT
>JBAIYC010000404.1:0-4508 GCA_037916085.1 Nitrospirota bacterium
ATCATCGACCGGCACAAGAAGAGGATCCTTTCCCACAAGTACGGCTTCGACGAGATCATCGGGAACAGCCCCCCCATGCAGGAGATCTTCGGGCTCATCAAGAAAGCCGCTGCCAGCGAAAGCAACGTGCTGATCACCGGAGAGAGCGGCACCGGCAAGGAGCTGATCGCACGGGCCATCCATCGCTGGAGCCCACGGAACGAAAAATCCTTCATGACCATCAACTGTACCGCGATTCCGGACACCCTTCTCGAATCGGAGCTTTTCGGGTTCGAGAAGGGCGCCTTTACCGGTGCGCAGTACACCAAGAAGGGCCTTCTCGAGCAGGCGGACGGCGGGACGGTCTTCTTCGATGAGATCGGCGACGTGTCACCCCTCTTTCAGACCAAGGTGCTCCGTGTTCTGCAGGAAGGCGAGATCATGCGCATCGGCGGGATGCGAAACATCCGCGTCGACCTCCGGTTCATCACGGCCACGAACCGGGATCTCGGCACGGCATGCCATCGTGGGACCTTCCGCGAGGACCTCTTCTACCGGCTGAACGTCATCAATATCCATCTGCCGCCGCTTCGGGAGCGCAAGGAGGACATCGCCCTGCTGGCAAAGCACTTCGTGCAGAAGCACGCGCCGAAGCGGAAGGACATCCTGATCAAGTGCATCAGCGGAGAGGCCCTGAGCCTACTGCTCGAACATTCCTATCCGGGCAATGTCCGGGAGCTCGAGAATGTGATCGAGCGGGCCATCTCCTTCGCTAACACGTCGGAAGTGCTTCCCGTCGACCTCCCCCCCGCTCTTCGCCGGGCGGCGGTCACCCCTGTTCGGGCCGCTGCGCTTTCTCGCCGTCTGAAGGATGCCCTCGCATCCGTTGAGAAAGAGACGATCATAGCTGCCCTCCTCGATTCGGGCGGGAACATATCACGCGCTGCCGCCCTCCTCGGCATTTATCGGCAGCAACTTCAGCGCAAGATCAAGCAATATAAGATTACCGCCTAAGCATCCCATCCAACTCATCTCCTCCAATGTAGCACCGCAGCAATTCATTGCGCCTCAAGCTTCTTAAGGCATTGTTTTATTGTTCACATATGCAACATTAGAATGCACCATGTATGAAGATAAAAATATTTCATTTGTAATATCCATTACTTACTGTGTGGCATGCGGGTTGTAATATCGGAAGTAAACCCCGCAAAACGGAGGTAGCGCCATGCAGAGGCTCATCAAGGCATTAGAAGACATCATGGTAGCGGTCACGTTCGCCGAAGCAGGGGAATACGATCAGGCAAAGAAGCTTTCGCAGGAGCCTGATGAACAATCCGTTGACGTCAGGGACATGAAAGCGAACGAGGCTTAGGGTCGCCCATGCCCGCTTCGAGGCCCTCGACGGTCCGCAGTAGGCAATAACACGGGCCGTCACGCCCACGGGCTCTGCTTGCCGAAACAAGACAGCCCGAGTTTTTTTGCCTCGAAAAAGACATTATAACAACATGAGATGCTAAACATATGATGACCGACAAGACCGTAGACAGGGAAAGTCAGCAGAAGCTGTACGTTCAGATGATCTCGATCGTCAAAGAGAAGATCGAGCAGCGGGAATGGCCGGCCGGCTCCCAGATCCCGACGGAAGACGAGCTTTGCCGCATCTACCATGTGAGCAAGGCAACCGTTCGGATGGCGATCGCCGAACTTGTCCGCGACGGATATCTCCGGAAATTTCAGGGAAAGGGCACCTTTGTCAGTCAGTGCCTTCCGGAGCTGGGCATTACCATGAAGACGCTGTTGACCGAGGACATATTCGGGGAGGGGGTGATCACGAGGAAAGAACTGCTCGTCAGGGGAACAAGGGAACCGGCCGAGGATATCAAGGCCCATCTCAGGACGGATGGAAAGATCCATTATATCCTCTGCAGGCGGGTCGTGAACGGCGAAGCGGCCTACATCGAGGAATCCTTCGTCCCCTACAACGTAGTGCCCGACATCGAGCACGCCGATGTTTGCCAGACGCCGTTCTACGAGATGATCCAAGAGCGGTCTGCGCGGAAGATCCAGAAGGTCGTCCAGATGATCGAGATTGCCGACATGGACGGCGAGGCCGCGGCGATCCTGAAGAACGGCAACGGCTCCTCGGTGCTCCTGCTGCACCGGCTCCTTGTCGGCGCCGACGGGCGGCCCCTCGCCTATACGCGGCTCATGGGCGGAGGAAGGAAGTACAAGCTCCAAACAGAGCTTTTGCAGCTTACATGATCATCACATACCACGATGAGGAGGGAGGTCACACATGGGAGTGTTCAGAAGCACATATGAATTCCTGAAAGCGGCTTCAATAGCTCACGCAAAATGGGACTACGAGGTCTCCATGAGCATCGTGAAGAACAGGAAGAAGATGCTCGTCCTGTTCCTGCTGCTCCTGCCGGTCCTGCTGGTCACCCTGGCGGACGCCGGGAACATGCTGGGAGGAAAGACAGCCTATGCGCCGGCATTCTACTCGACCAATATCTTTCTCGTATCGATCGCCATCGGTCTGGCAGCCGGCCTCATTACGGGCTGCATCGGCGCGGGCGGGGGGTTCATCATCACGCCGGCGCTCATGGCTGCAGGCGTGAAGGGCATCCTGGCCGTCGGGACCGACGTGTTCCACATCTTCGCGAAGGCGATCATGGGGACCACGGTACACAAGAAGCTCGGAAACGTCTCGACAAAACTGGCACTGGCGTTCCTCGTCGGCTCCGCGGGCGGGACGTTCATTGGCGGTGCCATCAACCGGGTCCTCTATGACAAGGACCCGATCCTGTCTGAGGCCTTCATCAGCCTGGTCTACGCCATCCTGCTCGGTTTCCTTGGCTTCTATGCGCTCGCTGACTTCTGGAAATCGCGAAAAGCCGCGAGCGCCGGCGACGCTCATGGCGGACCGGCCGCCACAACGGACTTCGCGAACAAGCTCCAGAAGATTCACATCCCTCCGATGATCACCTTCGATGAGGACTATGTCGAGGGAGGCAAGAAGATATCCGGCGTCTTCGTGGCCCTGGGCGGCGCTGTGGTCGGCATCCTGGCAGCGATCATGGGAGTGGGCGGCGGCTTCGTGACCTTCCCGATGTTCGTCTACTCCTTCGGCGTCTCCACGGCGACGACCGTCGGGACCGACATCCTGCAGATCATCTTCACCGCCGGCCTCGCTTCTATCGCCCAGTACGCGATCTACGGCTATGTATTCTACACGCTGGCCATGGGCATGCTGATCGGTTCTCTCATCGGTATCCAGGTCGGCGCGCTGACGACGAAAGTGGTGAAGGGGATCCATATTCGCGGCTTCTATGCCGTATCCATCATCGCGGGGTTCATCAACCGTGCGGCGACCCTTCCCAAGAAGCTCGTCGAACTGGAGTACGTCAGCATGTCCAAGGCGTCCATCAATATGATCGAGACCGTCGGGAACATCGTGTTCTGGATCGTCGTGGCGGTCTTCGGCCTTTGGATCTTCAGCAAGTTCTTCACCAACGTCAAGACCCTGCGTGAGGAGGCATAACCATGGCCGCAATCAATACAAAATCGCTCTCTGTCGGAATCGTGCTGGCCCTGTCGTTCGCCGGCATCCTGGGCCTGATCTTCTCGCCCGTGTTCGGGGACGGGAAGAACGGGCTGGTCTTCGCCGACAATCTCTTCAACAAGCTCTCGAAAGGCTCCTCATACTTTATTCCCAAGGTGGCAAAGAAGAATGAGGAGTTCAAGCTCGCGCAGATCGACGTCGTTCTGAGACTCGATAAGCCGGACCAGATGAATCCGCTCGCCATCCGTCTGCTCGCATCCACCGGCGCAAGCGCCAATACGGCGAGCCCGGAGATCAAGCTGAGCGGAAACCTCGGCGCGATCCTTTCGCAGGTTCTGGCCGACGCAGATGACATGTTCAAGAACGACGGCGCGAAGGTCTCGGGCCGGTACGGGACCGACGAGAAAGAGGTCATGACGTCGTGGTGGAACGTCCTCAAAGGGATGGACAAGGAGCTGAAGAAACAGGGCAGGATCGCCGAGGCGAACATCGTTTCCGATGTGATGAAGAAGGCTGTTGAACCGGCCTACAATTTCTACAAGATCGACGGACAAAAGGTGTCGGAGAAGGCCGGTCTCATGACAGGGCTGCTCATCTTCTACGTTGCCTATACGATGTGGTGGGGGTTCGCCATCTACTATCTCTTTGAAGGCCTGGGCCTGACCATGAAGAAAGCGAAGGTCAAGAAGGAGGTCTAGGAGGCGCAGAAAGGGTTGCCGCAATCCGGCGGACTGGAGCAGGGGAGGGGCGCGGCCCTTCCCGAAGGAAGACGGACGGCGCGCAAAAACGAGGTCCCGGCCCGGGCGGAAACCGGGCCTTTTTTTTCAAGCCGCCATGCGATATAATTGCCGCACAGTATGAAGATACGCGAAAAACTCTTCGTGGGCTTCGGCCTCTACCTCTTCTTCGCGGTCACTGCCGGCGTGCTCGCTTACAAGGACCTGAACACGATCCGCACGCATCT
>JBAIYC010000405.1:0-2876 GCA_037916085.1 Nitrospirota bacterium
CGCGGATGAACGCGGATCAATCCACAATTCCGCAAACAGCGTTAACACAACACCTCGGGTCTGCTTCTGATCTATCCGTGTCCATCAGATCTTATCCGTGTCCAACTTCGCCTTTGATGTATCCGTGTTCATCAGATTTGATCCGCGTCCAATCTTGCTTTTGACGTATCAGCGAAAATCAGGACCTGTCCCCGAATGCATGAATCGCGGATGTTATCCGCGTCCAATATGGTCCTTCCTCTGCGTCCTCTGCGGTGAAATGTTTGGCGGTTCTATTTCTGTACTGTCTCTGCCACCGAAAGCTCCTTCATCTCCAGGCAATCATGCGGACAGAAGGGCACGCATTGGCCGCAGTGGATGCAGACGAAGGGCTCCCGCGTCGGGTCGAGATAGATGGCGTCGACCGGACAAGCCTTTGCGCACTCCCCGCAGCGGATGCAGAGGTTCTTGCGCACGAGCACGCCGCCGCCCTTGCGCTGCGAGTATGCTCCCGTCGGGCAGGCTGCAGCGCAGGGCGCGGGATCGCAGGCGAGGCAGGTCCGCGCTTCGAACCCGGTGGACAGTCCTCCGGACGAGCGGATGCGGATGCCGGCGGTGTCCCAGGAGAGACGCTTGTGCACGATCCGCGCGCAGGCAAGGGAACAGGAATGGCAGCCGATGCAGCGCTCCATGCGGGGTGAGGTCAGGATCTTCATGAAGCCACCTCCAAAATGCAAATACCTTGACACGGAAAGATCGGATAACTGCTATGATAACTGCGGATGAAGCCTTCGTTCCTCAAGAAGAGCAAGTCTTGAGACGTATCCGCCTTTATCAGGACTTTCATCCGCCTCTTCCGTTTCAGAGACCTTATCCGCGTCTATCCGCGTTCTTCCGCGTCCAAATCGTATCCTTTCATTCCTCACTTCTTCAGCTGGTCCGCCACAGCCTGAGCCGCCTTCTTTGCCGCCTCGGGGTCGCCCAGGTAATAGTTCCGGACCGGCTTCAGATCATCGTCCAGCTCATAGACTAGGGGGATGCCGGTCGGTATGTTCAGGCCGACGATGTCTGAATCCGAGACGTTATCCAGGTACTTCACCAGCGCACGCAGGCTGTTCCCGTGAGCGGCGATGATCACCCGCTTTCCGGACCGGACGACCGGCGCGATCGTCTCCTTCCAGTACGGCAGAAAACGGGCAACCGTGTCCTTCAGCGATTCCGTCGCAGGGATCTCTCCCGGCCTGAGGCCGGCGTACCGGGGGTCCTTGCCGGGATAGCGGTCGTCGTCCCTGGTGAGCGCCGGCGGCGGGATGTCGTAGCTCCTTCGCCAGATCTTGACCTGTTCCATGCCGTGCTTCTCCGCGGTCTCCGCCTTGTTCAGTCCCTGGAGCGCGCCGTAATGGCGCTCGTTCAGCCTCCAGTGGTTCAGCACCGGGATCCACATCTGGTCCATTTCCTCCATCACGAGCCAGAGCGTCTTGATCGCGCGCTTGAGCACCGAGGTAAAAGCCACGTCAAAGACGAACCCTTCCTTCCGGAGGAGGCGTCCTGCCGCCCCGGCCTCTTCTGTGCCTTTCTCCGAAAGCGGCACATCGGTCCAGCCGGTGAACCGGTTCTCCTTGTTCCAGGTGCTCTCGCCGTGGCGAAGCAAAACGAGCTTTTTCATTTCGATTCTCCTCACTTGTCATTGCGAGCGACCAGAGGGAGCGCGGCAATCTCGTAGTTAGATACGAGATTGCTTCGTCGTTTCACTCCTCGCAAAGACACAAGAAAGACTGCAGCTACCGCAATTCAATGATCTCCATGCGGTGGTTCGCTTCCGGGTGCTTCGTCGACGGACCCTCGATCAGAACGGCCAGCGATCCCTGCATGCCGTGATCGCGCAACCACGTTCCGATGTAGTCCCGCCAGCGCTCAGGCTCTTCCTGCTCATGGACTGGGAAGACGCCGGAGGAGAACTGCAGCTGCTGGCAGGTCGTCTGCTGGGTGCTGATGGCGACTGTCCAGGCGGGGAACCGGAACCGTGCCATGCTCCTCGCCGTGGCCCCGCTGTGCGTCGGTACGAAGACGGCTGCCGGCCTGACGTGTTCGAGACACGCCTCGACGGCAATGGCGGTAAGATGCCCCGGCCGCACCCGGCCGGTAAGATCGACGCCCTGGTAGAGCTCTTTCACCGTCATCGCGGGACGATGCGCCTCCACCGAGGCCGCTATCTTGGCGAGCATCGCGACCGCGTCGACGGGATACTTCCCCATGGCCGACTCCGCCGACAGCATGACGCAGTCGGTCCCGTCCAGGATGGCGTTGGCCACGTCCGTCGCCTCGGCCCGCGTGGGCCTGCGGTTGTCCGTCATGGACTCGAGCATCTGGGTCGCCGTGATGACCGGCTTCGCGTACATGTTCGCGAGGCGCATCAGACGCTTCTGCACGACGGCGATCTCCTCGATCGGCACCTCGACGCCGAGGTCGCCGCGCGCAATCATGAGGCCGTCGGCCGCGGCCATGATGGCCTCGATGTGATCGAGCGCTCCTGACCGTTCGATCTTGGCGATGATGAAGGGGCGATGGCCGAGGTCTGCTGCGGCCTTGCGGACGGCCTCGATGTCGGCAGCGCTCTCGACGAAGGACTGGCTCACTGCGTCCACGCCGTTCTCCATGGCGAACTTGAGACATTCGCGGTCGCGGGCCGTGAACGCGCTGATGCCCAGGTCGATGCCCGGCAAGTTGAGCCCCTTCCGCGAGCGAAGCTCTCCTCCGACCCGCACGCTGCAAAGGACGTCATTGCCCTTCACCCCCGTCACCGAAAGCTGGATATATCCGTCGTTCAGAAAGAGCGTGTCCCCCGGCTTGACCGCCTGGGGCAGGCGGTCAAAGGAGACGGAAACGCGGGTCGCATT
>JBAIYC010000406.1:0-3691 GCA_037916085.1 Nitrospirota bacterium
GACCTTCTGACCTTCGATGGGCTGGAAGGTCTTCACCTTGATCGCCCGTCCGATGCACTGTTGATAATGTTCCGGACGCGTCAGCGTACGGTCCAACCCCGGCGACGAGACCTCGAGGGTATAGGCATGATCGATAAGGTCCTCGACATCGAGAACAGTGCCCAGATCTCTGCTCACGGCCTCACAGTCGTTCAGGGTCACGCCGCCGCCCTCGCGGTCGATATAGACCCGGAGAAGCCATTTTGGGCCCTCTTTCTTAAATTCCAGGTCCCAGAGCGAAAGACCGAGAGATGCAAGGATCGGGGTGAGTACCTTCAGTATTTCTTCCGAAGATGCCATCATAACCTTCCAAACAAAAAGAGTGGGCAGAGATACCGCCCACTCTTGGAAACTGCACCAGAGAGTTGAGTTCTTATTAACACATTGAATCACGAATTGCAAGACCTATTTTTGCCTTTCCCGGGGAAGTATCATCTCTTGCCGTATGCCCTATTGTCCCGCAAGGCAAGATGCCCTACAATGGGTGACAGTATGGTCTATCATCAGTTTAATATAGCTGCCCCGAAACAGCTCCTCGCCCCTCTTATTCGGCGGTGCATGGCACTCGGCTCACTGGGAGTAATCGAAGGAAGTGATTCTCTCAGCGCCTACTTCCCCCATCCCCTCTCGCCAAAGATCATCATGCGTGAACTGGACATTGCCATCTCACTCTTGTCGAGCCGCATCTCAGGACATCGCCGGCCGGCGGTCACCTACGAGGTCATACCTGATTCGAACTGGAACGCGATGTGGCAAACCCGGTTCAAGCCCCTTTCGATCGGGAAGTGTTTTTCTATCATCCCTCCCTGGGAAAAGGCCCCCCGAGGCCGCATCGCGCTCGTCATCGACCCGGGGATGGCCTTTGGAACGGGGCACCATGAAACAACAAGGTCATGTCTGCTCCTCATGGAAAAGTATGCATCTGCCACGTCGCGGGGACGGTTCCTCGACCTGGGAACGGGCACCGGGCTGCTGGCCATAGCCGCTCATAAGCTGGGTTTCGAAAAGGTCCTGGGCATAGACACTGACCCGCAGTCGATCAGGGCCGCCCGGCGCAACCGGATCTTGAACGGGGCCAGTGGAGTCTCGCTTCGAGAAGGCGGGATAGGCATGACACGAGGGGTCTTCGACATGATCGCAGCCAACCTGATCGCGGGGACCTTGATAGAGCTCTCCCGGTCCATAGCACGACGGACAGCGGCATCCGGGATCGCTATCATGTCGGGGATTCTGAACGGACAGGATCGGGAAGTGCTCGCTGCTGCAAGAAAGGCGGGGCTGAGGCTGCGCGAGAGGCTGCGGGACGGGAAGTGGGTATCTCTCGTCCTCGGATGGTGACCTCAGGACATCTCACGAGAAAGCACACCGTCGGCCATGCGGAATATGCGGTCAGCCCGCATGGCCAGTCGGTCATTGTGGGTCACGATAATGAAGGTGATGCCGCGTTCCCGGTTCAACTTCTTGATCAGATCATGTATCGCCTCTCCGGTATGACTGTCCAGGTTTCCCGTCGGTTCATCGGCGAGCACTACGCTGGGATTCAGGACCAGCGCGCGTGCTACTGCAACGCGCTGTTGTTCTCCTCCCGACAGTTCTCCCGGTCGGTGATGTCCTCGTGCCGAAAGCCCGACAGCTCCGAGGAGCGCCGCAGCAGCCAGAGAGGCGCTGTCGCGGTCATCGCCGCGGATCAGGGCAGGCATCATGATATTCTCCAGGGCTGTGAACTCGGGCAGCAGATGATGGAACTGGAAGACGAATCCGACCCGCTCGTTCCTGAAACGGGCAAGCCGCTCCTGGGACAGGGAATAGACATTTACATCCCCGCACAAGATGCTCCCTGACTCCGGCCGCTCCAGCCCGCCGACGATGTGCAGGAACGTGCTCTTCCCCACGCCGGAGGCACCTACAATGGCGAGCATTTCGCCAGAGGCGATATCGAGGTCGATGCCGTTTAGGACCTGGAGGGTCTCTTGGCCGCTGCGGAACGATTTCCTCAGCTGCCGAATGGATATCAGCGGCGTCTCTATTTCTTCCCTCCCGGCTTCACCGATTCAATGCCCTTCTCCACGCTCTTTTCAACCGATGACGCTTTTTCCTCGACCTTCTGCTTGATCTCATCTGCTTGTCGTCCCGCACCCTCCATCTTCTTGGCCGCGGTCCTGAGCAGCTCGCCGCCACCGGCAAGAACGAAGACGATGAAGAGCAGCGCCAGCAGGATCACGGTGAGCAAGAACTTCTTGAACTTTCCACCCTTCTGTGCCATAACTACCTCCCAAAGGAATCAGGAACAAGGAACCGCGCTCTTCGGCGTTCCGTCCTGAAGGTTATTCATACCGCAGCACTTCGACCGGGTCCTGACGAGCAGCCTGCCACGCCGGATAGATCGTCGCGAGAAAACTGATTCCGATTGCCATCAGGGCGATGAACAGGATGTCGAATCCCGTGATCGACAGGGGGAGCTGGCTCACCTGGTAGACGTCGCGCGGTAGCGTGATGACGCCCGTTCTCACAATGAGCGCAACGGCGCCATATCCGATGGCCGCCCCGATGAGCGTGCCGACAGTTCCGATAACCAGGCCGCTGAAAATGAATATCTGCATGATACTCCGCTCCGTGGCCCCCATTGACTTCAAGATCGCGATCTCCCTGCTCTTTTCCATCACAATCATCGTGAGCGTGCCGATGATGTTGAAGGAGGCCACAATGATGATGACGACCAGGATAAGCGACATGCCAATCTTCTCCAGCTTGAGCGCAGAGAAGAAATTCTTGTTCATCTCGATCCAGTTCCTCGTGTAATAGGGATACCCGACCGCGCTCTGGATCGCGTCGCCGATCTTCCCGGCATTGTAGATGTCATCGACACGCACTTGCAGGCCGCTTACCCGTTCCGGCATGTTGAAGAACCGCTGAGCTTCCGGAATGGACACATAGACGAACCCAGTGTTGTAGTCGTACATGCCCGCATCGAATATGCCGACAAGCTCGAACTTCCGCATCTTGGGGACGATGCCGACAGCGGTCTCCTCGCCGATAGGGTTGACCATGGTGATCGTTCCGCCGACCGAGACACCGAACTTCCTGGCCAGGTCCTCGCCGATCACGATACCGGGCAATTTTCTGCCGTCCCGTGACGTTAGGTCCTCAAGCGAGCCCTGGCGGATGTTCTTTTCCAGGTCCGTTACCTTCCCTTCGGTCGCCGGATCGATTCCGCGCACCACCACTCCCTGCACCCGGTCGTTCGCGGCAAGCATGACCTGACTGATGATGAAAGGCGTGGTCGCAACGACGTGCGGGACCCTCTCGACAGCCTGCTGCAGGGACTTTTCGTCGTGAATGCCCTTGCTGCTGTACTCCATCACCACGATATGGGAGATGGCCGAAAGGATCTTATCGCGAAAATAGCCCTGGAAGCCCGTCATGACAGACAAGGTGATGATCGAGGTGGCAACCCCGATGACCACGCCTGCGATAGAGATAAACGTATTGAGCGATACGGTGCCATAGCGCTTCTTGCTCCGCAGGTAGCGAAAACTTACGAATATCTCGAAGGGGGATCTCATGTAGACTCTATCGTCCGTGTCCGTCGGCCGGGAAAGAGAGGCCTTCAGCCAGTTCTGGGGAGCAGAACGCGGAACTCACGGCTTCTGGG
>JBAIYC010000407.1:0-10236 GCA_037916085.1 Nitrospirota bacterium
TGCCGTCCATTCTGCGCCTGCTGAAGCTCGTCAAGATCAGACGAGCGAACCGCGAGGTCCGTTTCTCCCGTGCCAATATCTATCAGCGAGACAAGTACGCCTGCCAGTACTGCGGCGTTCGCCATCCTGCCGAGGACCTTACCTTCGATCATGTCATCCCCCAGGTGCAGGGGGGGCAGGCGACGTGGGAGAACATCGTCACCGCCTGTCTCGGCTGCAACAATCGCAAAGGGGGCAGGACCCCGAGGGAGGCCGGCATGCGGCTGATTCGCCAGCCGGTCAAACCGCGCTGGATGCCAGTCCTGACGGTGAAAGTCGGAGTGAGAAATGCTCCCCTGAGCTGGCGTGATTACCTCTATTGGAACATTGAGCTCGATAAAGATTCCTGAGGTCCTCGTTCCCTCGGGCACTGCCGTTCCTCTCCCCATCCGGCCGCTTCTGTGCCACTGCTGTGTACCTGCCCCATCTTTTCCCTTGTCAATGCGAAGGATTGATGTTATAGTCCCTATCGCTAACGCTCGGCAACGAAAGAACCAGGGAGGACATGCGGGATGCGATGGAAGAGCTTGATCGGAGCTTTGGTCCTGTTCTTGCTGACGGCGGTCGAAGCAGGGGCCAAGCCCGCAGAGACGCTGACCCAGAACGAGTTCATGACCGCAGAAAGTCTCGATGCCGGTCTGAGCCAGATAGGCGTTCAATTTTCCCTTGGCGAGGGGTACAGGAGCTTCTATCCGGCGTTCCGCCACGGTCTTGGAGCACTGTTCGAAGTGGGTCTGCGGGGGGGCGTCTCGACCGTCGATGCGGGAGCCGAGGACAAGGTGGCCGGGTTCGTCGGCGGCGACATCAAGTACCAACTTGTCAAGAGCACCGAGGGCGTCCCCGTCGACATGGCAATCGATGTGGGGTTTGACACCCACGTCATCAGCAACAAGAACGTAAGTGAATTGACCTTCGCGACGATATTCAGCAAGTCCTTCCCGCTAACCGATCACGGCTACAAGGTGACCCCCTATGGAGGTCTTTCCGTGGCCGCCCAGTACGGGTCCTATTTTTCCGACAACGAGACCGATTACTATGTTTTCGCCGGCGCCGAATGGAAGATTTCGCAAAAGACCATGCTGTATCTTGAACTGAAGACCGGTGAGCACACTGTCGGGGGTCTCGGCGTCCGGTTCGAATATTAACCCGATCACTGCGGTCTTGGTAGATCTTTTCTGCGCCATCCACGTCTATGGCCCTGATGCTTTCTGGGAAGTTCAGCGATACTCCCCTGACCGATGTCATATCGATTCTGTGCCTGCACAAGGCCACGGGTACGCTTGTCTGCTCAGGGCATGGCATCGAAAAAAGCCTCTATGTACAGAACGGGCAGATCATCTTTGCAACCTCGAAGGACGATCGGGACCGTCTTGGAGAGGTCATGGTGAGAGCGGGCAAGATCAGCCGGTCGCAGCTCGAACGGGCACTACAGATCCATCAAAAGAGCGCGGGGAGCAAGAAGATCGGCGCCATTTTTGTCGAGAACGGATATGTTTCCCCGAAGGACCTCTTTAACGGACTGAAGGTTCAGGTGCGGACTATCATCGCCAGTCTCTTTCTTCTGCATGACGGGCGGTATCGCTTTGACGAGCAGCTGCCTTCCGATGTGATTCCCCTTCCGATCAACATGGAGGAGCTCCTACGGGACGTCATGCGTGAGATGAAGAAGCGTTAGCAGTGCCGGTTGGTTCGGCAGCGGTCGGGGGCAATGAACAAGGAGCTGGAGCATACATCATTTCCCGCATTGGCTGGCAGGGTCGGGGCGTTGTACAACGAAGAGGAGGATGCCCTGCTCCTCGGGATGCTCGGTCAGGAGTATGTCATCCGTCATTCGGGGATCACGCTCCGCGGGCAGAAGGCCCCGGATGCCCATGAACAGATCATCCTGGAATACCTGTTGTCAGCCGGCACGGCATATGTCGAGCTGCCCTGGCGTGCCCTCGGAGATTTTGCGGACGAACCGGTGCCGGAGTTCCGCAAACGAGTTGAGCTGCCGATCGCGCAACACGCTGCGGAGCTCATTTCCCGGGCGAGCACACTCATGCCGCATTTTGACGGCATCTCCGCTCCGAGTGTCATCGGCAGCGACTTGGCCATGACGGTGCTGGCTCTTCCCAAGGTCCATCTGCGCGTAGAACTGTCGCAGGAAGACCAGGAATTCCCTCCGGAGGCGTGGGTCCTCTTCTCGAACAACGCAGACGATTTTTTGAGCGTACCGACTCTTCAGAGCCTCGGCGAGCTGTTCAAGGAACGGCTGCTCAGCCTCCTCAGGATCTACTAGCAGCGATCTCCGTCGCTCTTTGTACCGCAATGCGATCACCTCTGACCGCCCAAGAACGCCTTGTGCTCGCCCTCGATCTTGACGATTCGGATCTGGCGCTTGCCATTGTCGATGAGCTGCGGGGATCCGTCGGCATGTTTAAGGTGGGGCACCAGCTGTTCACCGCGTTCGGGCCTGATATCGTCCGCCGGATCACCGAGAAGGGTTGCAGGGTGTTCTTGGACTTGAAATACCATGATATCCCCGCAACGGTGGCCAAGGCATCGGCTGAGGCTGTGAAGCTCGGCGTGAGCATCTTCAATGTTCACGCGCTCGGAGGGCTCGACATGATGAAAGCTGCGGCAGAATCAACGGAAGGGACCGCCGCACGGCTCGGTGTGCCGTCGCCGGTCGTTCTCGCGGTCACCGTCCTTACCAGCATGGATGAACAAGGGCTCCGTCGTGATCTAAAGATCGGCCGATCGCTGCCTCGTACTGTCAGTCATTTCGCAAGGATGGCCCAGCGAGCGGGTCTGAACGGGGTCGTCGCGTCCCCCCAGGAGATATGCCTTCTTCGGCGGTCCGTGCGCGGATCGTTCGTGATCCTGACCCCGGGTGTTCGGCCCCTATGGTCCGGAAAGGACGATCAAAAGCGAGTCATGACGCCTGGCGACGCAGTGGCCGCAGGGGCGGACTATATCGTGGTCGGCAGGCCTGTTCTCAAGGCTGATGACAGGAAAGATGCGGTAGAGAAGATCGTCCGAGAGATCGACGAAAGCCTGAGAAGGTAATAGAAAACGCATTGCTGGTATGCGTTGTATGCGGGAAGGATGGTGCCTTATGACCCAAGAAGAGGTCCTCGATATCTACAGAAGGACTGGTGCGCTTCTCAGCGGTCACTTTCTCCTGTCCTCGGGGCTCCATAGCGACCGCTACCTGCAGTCCGCTCTCGTACTGCAGCAGCCGGAGATCGCCACACGCCTCTGTGCTGCGATGGCCGCGTATTTTCGTGATCTCAAGATCGACGTCGTGATCGCCCCGGCCTTGGGCGGCGTGTTCGTTTCTCAGGAGACAGCGCGGGCTCTGGGCGTCCGGGCGATCTTTGCAGAGCGGGTGAACGGAGAATTGACGCTCAGGCGGGGATTTTCAATCAAGGAGAACGAACGGGTGCTTGTCGTCGAGGACGTCATTACCACGGGCAAATCGACCCGGGAGACCATGGCGGTGGTACGACAGTCGGGAGGACAGGTGATCGCGGCCGGATCTCTCGTTGACCGCTCCGGTGGAAAAGTAGAACTTGGCGTGCCTTATCGGTCCCTCGTGACGCTTGACGTGCCGACCTATCAGCCGGCGGACTGTCCCCTGTGCAAGGCCGGCAGTACGCCAATCAAGCCAGGAAGCAGGGGACTGAAGTAAAACCTGCTGATGGTTAGCAGGAGCACCATTAGGAAGGGATCCGGACAGGCTTTTACGCGTTCCCTCTTGTCGATGATTACATAAGAGGCCCGCCAGAGTGTTCTTCCCGTCCCGTGCCAGCACACCGCTGTCCAGCCGAAACTTCCCGTGGCGAACTGGATACGACGAGCCGAGGACCCACAAGACGACAGAAACGCAGCGCAAAGCAAAACTGCGCAAAAAGCACAAAAAAAGCTGCTCTTGACAAGTTCGGCGATTTTATGTAATCTTGCTTTTTTCCGCACGCTCGGCCGTTCTCGATAAAAAAGGACAAAGAATGTCTTTAATAAAACGGGGTTTGGGCGGAAAGGCAGTTCTCGCAAAATAAGAGTTTGACCCAGTATCTGTTTTTGCTATAATTGGTTCAAAGAGAGAAACAAAGGACGAGGTCATGGGGAAAGCAACATTGGAGGAGAAGAATAACAGCAGCTATCCAGATGGCACCAACGAGGGCCTTATCGAGGAGATGGCCGAGGAGCTTCTCGAAGAGGAGGAGGAGCCAGGAGAGCCCACGGCCGCCGAAGCGCAAGAGGCTGCCGAAGAAGTCGGCGGCGCCGATCTGGTCGATACCTATCTGAAATCAGTGGGACGATATCCCATGCTCAAGATTGACGAAGAGCAGGAGTTCGTCCGCATGCTTGAGGAAGGCAAGGCAACCCTGAAGGAGATCGCCTTGAGCTCGCCTCTGGCGATACCGAGGATTGTGGCGCTGGGCCAGAACATCAAGGACGGGCATGTCAAGGCGCAGGACGTGCTCCGCTTTCCTGGCGAGTGGCACGACAAGTTCGAATCAGAGTTCATGCGGCTCTACAGCCGGCTGAAGCGGCAACTGGCGCGCAAGGACCTGGAACGGGGCAATGCCACGATTCGGGAGATGAGCCTGTCCTTCCGTGAAGTAGAGAAGATCATCAAGCGGATACAACTGCTCGGAAGGCAGATCGAGCGTGGCAGTGCGGCGGAGGCGATAAAGCTCGGATTCGACGAGGACGGCGTCAAAGATCTCATCAAGCGCATCGAACAGGAGGACGAGCGGGTCAAGTTTGCCAAGGACGAACTGATCAAGGCCAATCTGCGTCTGGTAGTTTCTATCGCGAAGAAATACGTTAATCGGGGCCTCACACTTCTGGATCTTATCCAGGAGGGGAATATCGGGCTCATGAAGGCTGCCGATCGCTACGAGTCGGGAAAGGGGACGAAGTTCAGTACCTACTCCACATGGTGGATTCGCCAGCGCATCACACGGGCTATCTTGGACCAGGCCCGGACCATCAGGCTGCCGGTTCACCTTATCGAGGAAAGCACCAGGATCAGCAGGATCTACGCGAAGTTCATGCGGGAAAAGGGGCGAGAGCCATCGGCCGAAGAGGTCGCGCAGCTCATGGGACTGTCGGTCGTGAGGGTGAACGAGATCCTGCGCGCCATTCAGGAGCCGGTATCGTTGGAAACGCCCATTCTCTCCGAGGAAAAGGAGCTGAAGGACGTCATTATCGACGAAAAGGCGACATCGCCTTTCAAGACGCTGGAGAACAGCGAAGCTTCACAGCGGATCGAGCAGGTGCTGTCGTCGCTGACCGAGCGGGAAGAAAAGATCATCCGTATGCGTTTCGGCATCGGCGTTAGCAGCGAGCACACCTTGGAGGAGGTCGGCAAGTACTTCAACCTGACCCGTGAGCGCATCCGTCAGATCGAGATCAAGGCGCTCAAGAAACTGCGCCATCCCGCACGGAGCAAACAATTGAAGGAATACGTGTAGACTTCGATTCGGACGAATGTGGGGGAAGGAGCGCAGGAGCTCCTTCCCCCTTTTCTTTTCTGGATCCTCAGTCGTGTGTTGGAGGCAGGAACTCCATGTCCGCGATGATCCGTGAGGCCTCATCGATCTGGACGCCGTCATATGCGGGATCGCAGATATAGGCTGCCATGATGGCACGGGTCTTGTCCACGAGGAACCAGATGCGCCAGTGCGCCGGTTCCTCCGCGTTCTTATGGAGGTAGTCGATAACGGCGATACTGTGGTCCCCTAGGTCTTCGACGCGGATTGCCTCCCGGGGAAAGGGGACGTCCCGGTCTTCCAGGGCGTCCTCAAGCAGGATCTGAGCAGTCTCAGAGGTCGATGCCTTAGCTTCATCGCGCTCGATGAACGACAATTGGAGCATTCCCGGCCAATTGTCCTTCTCCAGCAGAACGAATCCCATCTCCTCCCGCTCATTCCAGCCATCGGGCAGAAAGAGATTGATCCAGCGCTCATACGTGACCTTCTTACCCATAATCGCGCACCATTGTATCGGAGCGATGGAAGGCAGTCAAATGAGTTTCGCAAATAGGGAGGAAAGAAGTCTTTATAAGAATTCCAATTCTCTCAACTTGGCAACGATCCTCCGTGCCGCCTGATCGGTCTCCTCGCGGCAGTTCAGGACCAGTTCAGGCGAAAGCGGCGGCTCATAGGGGACGTGAACCCCGGGAACAGTGGTCAATCGCCGTGCCGCTGCCGCGTAGATACCCTTTGGATCGCGGGCCGCGCACGTTTCCAGGGGGCATGTGACATAGACTTCCAGAAAACGGCCAATAAGGGAACGAGCGTGATCGCGGTAGACCCTCCGGTTCGCTGTTGCATCGAATATGACGGGAATGCCTGACTCGACAAGCAGTTCTCCGATCATCGCCAGTTGGCGGTAAAAACGGTCACGTTCGTCAAGCGTGTAGGATGCATCCGGTGTCAGAATGGTGCGAAGCCTGTCCGATTCCAGGACCGCAGGAACAAGCCCCGCCGTTCTGAGTATCGGGATGAGGGCAGCGGTGATGGTGCTTTTTCCCGATGCCGGCAGTCCGGTAATCCAGATTGCAAAGCTCGCTGTGCCCGTCATCGCAGATACCTGTTTGCTTGTTGATAGTCGAAACGGTCCTCGGCGAGGACGTTCTCGATGAAGGCGAAAAGGGTTTTGCGCACGCCCGGCGGCAGGCGAGGATACCAGATGGGACTGGCTACGACGAGGCCGCGCCATGCGAAGAAGGGCGCAGCCACATCGAGCATCTCCCGGTCGCCGGTGGTCCCCAGATAGTGGTCCCAGAACGTATGCCAGAGAATTTCGAAGGGACCTTCCAGTCCGCCGTAACGAAGAAGTGAAGAGAAGAGATAGTTTATGCTCAGGCAGGTCGTATCGTCCGCCGGTTCTCCCCATTCTCCTCGGGAACGGTCGAGAAGCGTGAAATCCACATCCTCGCGGAAGAGAATATTCCAGGGATGGAAATCGCCGTGGACCTGGCAAAGCCGATGATGCCGCTCCTTGACGCGCCAGCGCCACTCGACGCAGGAAAGCTCGATCCGTTTGAGCAGGCTGCGGTCGATGAACTCATAGGATGGAGGATAATTGTCGATGAGCCCCATGATGCACTCGCCATGGCCGAGCAGGTCGCGTATCCGCCGCGTGTAGAGAGATGAGGATGTTCGCTTCACGGCATGGATACTGGCAAGGTAGGACGACAGGTTGCGGCAGCGTGCGATGTCTGAATCCGTTGCCGTTCCCGTTCTGCCGAGACGCTCGAGGTCGCGGAAGTAGCCATCGCCTTCCACGAATTCGGTGAGCAGGAAGAACTCTTCCGCCTGGCCTGTGGAGATGAGTCCTCCGCTTCGGAGGAACGCTCCGCTGTCAAGTGAGTGGACGTGATGGGGGAGGTCATTGAAGGCGCCATGCTCCCAGAGGACGGCCTGGGCGCGGTCGGAAAAGTGCTCATGTCCGAAGGAGGATGGCGACATCGTTTCCAGGACCGCTTTCCGTATGTTGCCGCCGGTTTCAAATTCCAGGAAGACAGGCGTCCCGTAGCCGAAGCTCTTCAGATCGCCGCCGAGTTCCTTCTTCCCCTGCTCGGCGATGGACAGGACTCGGACCGGACTTCCCACGAGACAAGACAGGTATTCGGCCACTGCATCGAACGAGAGAGGCGGCATGGACACCTCCGTGGGCTGTTCACAGGCGGTCTATTTCCATTATGACACAGATTTGCGTGGAGAGCGGAAAGAGACAGGGGGAGAGCGTTCAGTATTCCGTGCCAACCTTCTTGAGGCCGAGGGAAGCAATGGGCAGGGGATCTCCGGGATTGAACACATCATCGTTGAACCGGATCTGACACACGCGGCCGGGAGTGAGCTTGCTATATGTGATGATGAGCCGGCCTACAATCTGTTTGATCTCTGCCGTCACGGGACCGATGAGCAAGGCGACAGGTCCAGGGAACTGGTAGGGTGTGAAGAGATGATAGCCGGTAGCGGCAATTTCGGCGATGATCTTGTTCTCGCGGCTGTTTCGGCCGAGCACGATCTTGCTGCCGTCATCTAGTGTGAAATGACGACCGAGCGTGAGAAGACGGATATCCTGAGGGCCAATGCTCGCCTGGCGCCGGAAGAGGTCGCGCAGTTTCTCGGCGAAGTTCCTGTCGGTGAGAAGGCAGCCCCCCGCGGGCGCTGAGAAGCCCCGTATCCCGTAGCGCTCAGCGAGCCGGAGTTGGATGGTCCTGCCCCGCCCGCTTACTCCCAAGAGGCGGGACCGGTCGACAAGCCCTTTTTGTTCTGCCTCCGTAGGAGGCAACAGTGTTGCAGAGAGAGGACGCAGGATCCTTCCGCGGAGGCCCGAATCCCGTTCGATCACATTGAGCGTATCCCGGCGCTGGGACATGGGCCGCTGTCCGAGGACCTCTCCGGTGATCACGAAGGGGGCCGCAAGCTCTTCCATGACCTCTTTTGCCCGCTCGAGCATGAATATTTTGCAGTCGATGCAGGGGTTTATGTTCTTGCCGTAGCCATGGCGCGGGTTCCGGATGAGGTCGATATAGGATTGGCCAAGGTCAAGGACGCGTAGATCAATACCAACGTTGCGGCACACTGTCGCAGCGGGTGTTTCCGTTTCTTTTCCGAAACTCTTGGAAAAGGCCGATGTGCAGTAAAGACCGGTAATATGATATCCCTGCTCCATGACCAATGATGCCGCAAGGATACTGTCCAGACCGCCCGATATTAGTGCGACGGCATTACGACGCACATTTCCCTCCCGAGAAAAAATGCATAGGCAGTGGTCAATAATAACCTTGCATAAGAGTAAATCGCAAGGGAGAAAATCATGAACATATCGGTTTTTTATTGACAAAACCAGGTGTTTGATTTAATAGATAAACATATGTTTTAAAAAAAATGGCGATAAGAGATGAATAAACAGTCCACGGGGAAAATAATATTATTTTCAATGTATTTTGCTGCGATTGCGTCATTTACTGCCGCCCAGTCCGCGGTCATAACCGCGGAGCAGGTACAGGATTGGCTTCGGGGAAGCAACAGGGTCGTCATCGTTGATGTCCGGACGTACGAAGAATACCGAGAGGGACACATTCCAGGTGCCATCAATATCCCTTCTGAGCGCATCGCTACAGAGCGTGCACTGCTGCCCAGGGATAAATCCACACCCCTCATTCTTTATTGCCGGGGTATTGGCTGAACGCTCAGCAGGACTGCCGCGGGCGCTGCAGCCGACAGGGGATATACAAATGTCATGATCTTCCAGGGCGGGATGCCGGAATGGAACGGCAAGAACCTTCCCGTCGCGACCGGCAGGCAGCGGGGTACCTATCCTAGATTACGCTGAGCATCCATGAGGCGCGCTATGAAACGAGAGAAAGTCAATTACCTGATCCAGTCCGTCTCGCACGCACTGGATATCCTCGAATCCTTCACGAAGACCGAGAAGGAACTGGGAGTAACCGAATTGTCCAAGAGGCTCGGTCTTCACAAGAACAACGTGTTCCGCCTGCTCGCCACCCTCGAGCACCGCGGATATATCGAACAGAACAGGGAAACCGAGAGCTATCGGCTGGGCCCGAAAACGCTCCAGATTGGGTCGATCTTCATCGAGCAGCGAGAATGCCGAAGACAGGCTCGGCCAATTCTTGAGGGTCTTATGGCCGCGACGGGGGAAACGGCCGTCGTGGCGGTCCTGCGTGCGGACAAGGTGATCTACATGGACAGCGTTGAAGCGAACCGTGCCGTGAGGGCGGTCTCCCGCATCGGGGCAATGCTTCCCGCCCAGTGCACCGCCGTCGGAAAGGCGCAACTTGCACTCCTTCCCCCGTCAGACATCGAACGGCTCTATCAGGGGCCGGTCCTCGAGCAGCAGACCCCCCGTTCCCTCAAGAGCCGTGACGCCCTGATCGCCGATCTTGCCGCTACCCGGGAGCGGGGATATGCGGTCGAGAATGAGGAATGCGACGTGGATGTCCGCAGCATTGCGGCTCCCGTCCGTGATTTCTCCAAGAACGTGATCGCAGCTATCGGCATTATTGGGCCGGCGAGCCGGCTGACGGACCAGCAGATCGAGCGGAGCGGGGTCATCGACCGGCTCCAGGACGCCGCGCTGGCACTGTCCCGGAAGCTGGGATTCGATGCAGGTCATGCCGCAAAGTAATTCTTCCTTTTCATCACGAGTTTATTGACACCCTTG
>JBAIYC010000408.1:0-13267 GCA_037916085.1 Nitrospirota bacterium
GGGATCGTGATGGTGACGGCAACCTCGACGGTGGGCTGGCTCCTGGGCCGCCTGGTGGAAGGCGCACCGCAGAAGGAAGAGAAAGAAGCGATGAGCCACAAGTAAGAGCAGCCTGTCTCGCAGAAACGCAGAGAACGGCAAAACAAACAGACAAATTCCAAATCTTGGATAAAGGAGATACGACAATGAAGAACGAAACAGTAAAAGCGGGAATGAAGATCGGTGCGGTTGTGGGCGGAGTGGTCTGGCTGGCATTCGGGATCATGGCGGGGTTCTACTTCGGGAGCTACGGGACCTTGATCATCCTGCAGAAGCTGATGGGCGGGACGGTGTCGCCCAGCCTCTTCGTGCGTGCGGTCATCGTGGCGGGCAGCGTGGTAGGGATCGCGACCACGGCGACGGTCTCCATCGTGACGGGCGGGCTTGTCGGGACGGCCCTGGGCTTCCTGGTCTCGGCGCCGAAGGTGATGAAGGAAGCGAAGGCAGCGTCGAAGGCGTAGGAAAACAGATGACAGACCGTCCGGCCTTGCCGGACTGACAGAAGAAAAGCAACAGACGAACGGCGGTGAGGCTATCCTCACCGCCGCTTCTTTTTGCCCACGGTCCGCAGATGCCCAACGCCGCAAGAAAGTTTCAGGCATCAATACGCCAGGGGGGATCCATCGCCAGCGGCATCGCCGTCTCGCTCGCGGTATGCCGGACAACGGGGAGAGGCGGCGTCTTTTCCGCCTGGTCTCGCTCGATGAGCCGGAACAGGACCGACGAGATCCGGGCATCGAACTGGGTGCCGCCGCACCGCCGGATCTCCTCAATCGCCTGAGAAGGGGAAAGGCGAACACGGTACGGGCGGTCCGTCGTCATCGCGTCGTACGAATCCGCCAGCGCCAGGATCTTCGCACCCTCGCTCAGGTCTCGCCCCGGCAGCGCATCCGGATAGCCATTGCCATCGGGTCGCTCATGGTGATGTCGGATGTACGTGGGGACCTCTCTCCAGGGAAGCCGTATCTTCGCCACGATATGGTACGAGACCTCGGCATGCCGCTTGATCTTCTCCCATTCCTGAGGCGTCAGCGGGTCTTCCTTATTGATCAGGTCCACGTCGAGAGAGAGCTTCCCGATGTCGTGCAGCAAACCGGCGACATAGATCGCCTCCACCTCATTATTGGGCCATTGAAGCTCATGCGCGATTGCTGCGGCATAGTTGCCGACCCGGAAGGAGTGATGCTTGGTGTACTGGTCCTTGGCATCGATCGCAGTGGAGAAGGCGCGGATGGTATCATGATAGATGCCGCGCATGTTCTCATAAAGACGTCGGTTCTCGGCGGACTGCTCGGCATGTTGGGCGAACAGCCTGGCATTGGAGATCGCCGTCGCGATCTGATGAGACGCGACCTGCAGGACATCCCGCTCCGTCCGCAGGAACCGGGAGCTGGACAGCCGGGGACCGAGGACAATCGTTCCGATGAACTCCTCCCGGGCATAAAGCGGAACGATGACCGTCGCATCGATCCGGCCAAGGATCTCGGCATTTTGCTTGAACCATCCGGTATCTCGGATCGAACGGACGGTCACAGGCTCATTGTGCGGCATCCCTTCGAGGTCAGACGCATCGTGGGACAGGCGAGCATCTGTCAGCGCGGAGACCCCCTTGCTGGTGACACATGCAAGATCGTGCCTCTCGGCGTCATACACGAACAGTGCTGCGCGGGGAATCGAGAACATTCCTGTAATGACGTACAAGGCCGTCTTCATGCGGTCGGCATATTCCTTGGCTGATGTGACCGCCTGTCCGAGGTCGACGAGGGCCGAGAGATTAAAAAGCAGCAGCTTCATGTCGGGTCGTGTATTCATGCCTGCTGCCCCTGTGCCAAGTATCGGATCGCCTCACCTTCTTCGCGAAACACCTTCACATGCTGGGTGAGGCCGAGCAGCTCGAAGACCTCCTGGTGAATCTGCTTGACGTTGGTGAAGCAGAGCACCCCTGACGACTCGCGTGACCGCTGGATGACGCTGATCAGAATCGATACACCAACACTGTTGATGAACTGCGTTTCCGAAAAATTCACAACGAGCTTTTTGCGGCCCTGGCCGAGGACTTCGCAGCTCGCCTCGTCCAGCCGCTCGGCGCCCAGACTGTCCACGTATCCGCGCGGACGCATGATCACAATGTCGTCGGACGTGGTCAAAGACAGCGAGAAATTATTCACGATGGGATACACCCTCCTTCTCGGAAGTGACGGGGCGGGATAGGTACTTCACGAGAACGACCCTCCTCCCGTGGCTGCCAGTATCGAATCTCACCGTGTCGGCAAACCGTTTCATCAGTCGGATACCCTGTCCTCGCGGCGGCCCTTCCCGCACCTCTGTCCCCAGGAATGGCTCTCCGGTCTCTGCCTGCACGAACTCCTGTCCGGGGCTCTCGATCGAGACCTCCAGGCGGTCCGGATGGCTCCCGACGGACACGTACAGACGCCGGTCTCCGCCTTTCGTATGTTCTATGGCATTGATACATGCCTCGATGACGGCCATTTGCAGCTCACGAATCGTCTCTTCGGCGATGTTCAGGTTCTTCCCGATCTGTTCAAGGCTCTCGGCAACCACGAGTTCAGAGCGGGGCTCCAGAGGAACCGTCAGGTCCCACCCCTGGGCGGCCGACGGCTCCAGATACCGCCGGTTCAGAGCAGTGCGCACGATCTCGTTGAGCGGCTTTCCCGCAATCTCGCGCTCGAAGAGGAACGTGATGACGTCCCGCAGGATGGCATCATCCGGCGCGCGATATCCTCCGAACTCGCCGTACACGAATCCCGACCTGAGGAGCGCGCGAAACGCTTCCCGCGAGAGCTTCTCGGCGATGAATCCGTGAACGGCTCCCGACACCGGGGCCCCCTTGCCGGCCATGAAGATGCGGTGGAGCACTTCAAGCGCGTTCCGACGCTCGTCCCAGGCGGGAAACAGGGCCATCAGCATCGTGGCGAAATACCGATAGAGCCCTCCACCGGTGATCTCCTGCACATAGGCGGTCCAGAACGCTTCATCGCCAGCCGTGGCGCCCTGTGGGAGAGCGCCGGCGACACGGTGGATATAGAGAGGGTTTCCGCCCAGATGGCCTGCGAGAGAACTCGGAAGGGATTCGAACGACGCGCCGCGCGCATGCATGGCCGCCCGGAAAAGCTGCTCCGCGTCATGGGGAGGCAACGGCTGTAACGGGACCTCCGTGAGAACCGGCAGCGGTATCTCCCGCAACGCTGATGGGTTTCCCGAAAGGATGTGCAGTGTCTGCTTGGCGGCGATCGGACCGTTGAAAAGCGACAGGAGGGAAGGTTCTTCCACGGCCCCCCGGCGAAGCCGCGCGAGCATCGGGAAATCGTCAAACAGAACCACGACCGGCTTGCCGGTCTCGGCGGCCGAGAGCGCAGGAGCATGAAGCGCCGTCTTCAGTAGAGCAAGAGGGTCGTCCGCGCAATTCCGCACGCGTTCGAGGATATCCCACACCCATGCCGTTCCCTGGGACCCGGCGCGCTCGGAAAGCTCCCGCAGCGATATCCCCTCGCGGGACAGCAGGGTCTGGTCCCTGTTCTCAAAGGCAATCCGGTGTCGCAGAAAAACCGCAAGATAGTCCCGCGCAAAATCCGCACTGTCCAGGACAGCGGCATTGGCCGCGTACAGGAACGGCACGACCCGGTCCTGTTTCCAGAATAGATGGGCAGCAAGCTGCCGCAGGAGCGCGGACTTTCCCACCCCCCGGTTTCCTGCGAGGATCAGGCTTTCTCCGGCGGCCGTGCCGGCCTCGCGAACCCTTCGAAAGAGGGTTTGCAGCTCCTCGTGCCTGCCGACAAACCCCTCGTTCTGGTGCGTTTGATCTTCCATGGGTCAGGGCAGGACCTCGATTCTGTTCTTTCCCTTCGTCTTCGCTTTGTACATTGCCCGGTCGACCTGTTCGATCATTCTCTCGAGCGTCTGCCCGTGATTCGGATAGCTTGCGATCCCGATGCTCACCGTGACCGCCGGACTGCTCGAGACCGGCGCGCCACCTGGAGCCAGTGCGACCTGGGAAATTTCGGCGCGTATCCGCTCGGCGATGTGCATTGCTGTGGAGGCATCGGTCTCCGGAAGCAGGACGAGGAACTCATCGCCGCCGAAGCGCGCCACAATGTCATTGGTACGCACAGTGCTCATGATCGCGTCGGAAATAAGCTTCAACAGCTTGTCGCCGGCTGGATGGCCAAAGGTATCGTTGTAGGTCTTGAAACCGTCGATGTCCAGCATCATGAGGCTCAGGAAATGCCCTCGCCGCGAGGAGCGCGCGATCTCCTCCTCCAGCCGTTCCTGGAAATAGCGCCTGTTCAGCATCCCCGTGAGGGGATCGGTGATCGAAAGTTTCTTGAGCCGCTCCGTCTGGGTGTAGAGGGCGTTTCGCTCCAGCACGACGACTGCATGGTTCGCGAATGATTGGAGGAGCTGCAGATCATCTGCCGTAAAAACCTCCCCGGAAACCTTGTCCGCAAGGTTCAGAACGCCGATGGTGCGATCCCCGATCTTGAGCGGAACGCTCAAGAACGACCGCGTCCGGTAATGCTGCCGATTCTTCTGCCGGATCCGCGGGTCAATCTCGAGATTCTCTACAAGGAGCGGTTCGCCCATCTCTGCGACCTTCCCCGCGATCCCCTGGCCCTTCGGGATGCGCATCTTGTCAGCCAGCCCGTCGATAACGCCCTTCTGCGCCTCGAGCAGGAGCGCGTTCGTCTCCCGCTCCAGGATCATGAGCGATCCACGCTCGGCGCGCAGCAGGTCGGCGGACTTGGTCATGATCGACTGCAGCAGCGCCTCATAGTTACGGATGGGGCTCAGGGCCTTGGCAAGCTCGACCGTGGCGGAGAACCGTTCGTACTTGTGGTAGATGTCCGAATGAAGACGGAGATTCTCGACGGTTAACGCCGCCTTCGTGCACAACGCTCGAACGATGTGGATGTCGCCGTCCTTAAGCGCGCCATCGGCCAACATGACTACCCCTTCCAGGGCGCCTTCCATCCAGAGCGGGAAAAACCACTGTGCCCCCCCGCTCTGCAGACGACTTCGCTGAAGACCGAGGACGGGTTCCGAGGTAGCGACGAAGGGCTTCTGCGCGAGAAGCAACCGGATAATGGCGTCATGCTCGTCAAGGAAGGACCGGTCTGGCCGGCTCACGCCCCGGTGACGGCCGTAGAGGCGCGTGTACCCGCCCTGTTGTCGGTCTCGGAAGAAGAGTACAACGCTCTGCACGTTCAGAAGGTCGAGCAGGCTCGTCATCAGCTGATCGTAGACCTTTGCCGGCTCCTGGCTCGCCGAGGAATCCCATCGCCCCATGACCTCCTGGAGCGCGTCCATCCGGTGTTTGAGCGCAAAGGTTTCCTGTTCGTTTCGCAGGAGCTGCTCTACGGAGCTCCGAACGATGTCGCAGGCTTTGCGGGCATCGCGGGGTGTCGTGAACCGAAGCGCGCTTTCGATGAGAAGCGAGCCGTTCAGGCTCTCCCCGCCAGCGAGGCCGAGGAAAGAGCGGAAGTCATGGTAGGACGCAAAGGACCCTCGTCCCACGATGACCGCCTGTTCGGACAGATATCCGACCGGGAGAGCGAAACAGACGATCCGTGCGTGGCATTTGGAGAGCACCGGCCGCCCGCGCTTCAGCGCCTTTGACGCGATACGGGCGTTGCAGGCCATGCACCTGCTCCGGAACGACGAGAAAAGAAGGGCTGAACAGGGATGGTGATCGCCGGAAGACGCAAGAAGCGTGCCGGCACTCGTGTAGACGCTGAGGGCAAATCCGACCGCTTCCGACAGAACGGCAAGATGCTGCCGCCACCGGTCCGTTACGAAAAGATCGGTCAGACGTTCTCCAGCAGCAGCATTCGACAAAAGGTCCCTCGCCTTCCTACAGACACTGCATTCTCTAACTGGCGTCCATTTCCGAACGGTAATTGCAGTGCTGTTCAGGACAAAGATCGGGAAGGATGCATCGCCGGACGCATTGAGGATAACCGCGGCGGCGCTGAAACAAAAGTATCATAACATAGGCATAACGTCAAGATTATTTTACCGACTCGGAATGCCAGACGGGGGCTCCGGTACAGCCATGGACGGGTACAGAGAATGACACGAAATCCGACAGGACCTTCTCCGACGCCGTCCTGTTCTTCGCCAGAAGATATCTCTGCGGAGATGTCAGTGGTCGAGGAGTCTGATCTTCGAATCCTGCTTCGGCTTGGCCTGATTCCCGGCTGCGGGCTTTCGTTCCGTTTTCGAGCCCCTCTCGTGATAGGTCGGTACCATGCCGAGTTTCCATGTATAAACGCGGCCGCAGAGTTCGCAGGAGGCACCTGCCAGAGATTCATGGCACGTCGGACAGTACACAACATAGTAGCGCGACAGGCGCTGATCGTGTTCGTCCAGCTTGATCGCTCTGCCGCAGCACTTGAACTCCCGCGATAGGTCAGACCCGCAGATGCATTTCCGGTCCAGAGGCCAGGGCAGCATCTCCTCGACCGTATAGATCGCCCGCGAGAGCAGCTCCGAGAGCTCGTCCTCGCCTGCATCGCCAAAGAACGATTCGGTCAGCTTCTCACGAATGTCGATCATGAGCGTGTCTTCCTTGAGGAACCGGAGGATCTTTCTGAGCCGGTCCTCACCCGTGCCGAGGCGGGATAGCGAGTGGATATTCTTGTTCGCCCTATAGTGCTCCTGCAGGTACAGCAACATCCAGATCTGGGTCATGTCATAGAAGAATTCGAGTACCGGATAGTAGCCGTATTTCTCGCGGATGGCCGCCTCCACGCTCCCCCTCCCGTCGGGGATGCGGGGGAACACCGCGAGAAGCAGCCCCTCTTCGAAATCCTCGTAGAAGAAGGGCGTCTCGGCGACCTGGCGGCAGCCACAGGAGGGGCACTGGATGGCGTTGAACTGCCAGCGCAGAAGCGCCTGCTTTGCCTGCGGGGTCCGGGAAACGTCGATCCACGTGATCACCTTCGCGGAAAATTCCCTGCTGCAGTTCCCGCAGTGGAACTGTTCCTGACTGTAGGCCTCTGCCTGGATGCTCAATCCGGACTGCATGGAATTATTATACACTGCCGGACGAAAAACTCGCTTTGAAAATGTGGGGTGCTTTATGGTAATATCTCGCGGTTTGGCGGGAAATATTCTGCACTTTTCTGCTCTGCCCATCCCGGAATGAAGAGGTACCGCATGATGACGAAAGACGATTCCATCCTGACGACCGCCCTGCACCAGGAGGTGGAGAACCGCTTCCTCACCTACGCACTCTCGACCATCGTGTCGCGCTCGCTGCCCGACGTGCGCGACGGCCTCAAACCCGTCCACCGCCGCATCCTCTATGCCATGTGGGAGATGGGCCTCGGCCCCACCGCCAAGTTCCGGAAGAGCGCGGCTGTGGTCGGTGAAGTGCTCGGCAAGTTCCACCCCCACGGCGACCAGGCGGCCTACGACGCAATGGTCCGCATGGCCCAGGACTTCTCGCTCCGTTATCCGCTCGTCGAAGGGTCGGGCAACTTTGGAAGCCTCGATGGCGACCCTGCCGCGGCTATGCGCTACACCGAGGCGAGGCTGAGCCATCTCGCCGAAGAGCTCCTGGTCGAGATCGAGAAGGAAACCGTCGGTTTCCGCCCGAACTACGACAATTCCCTTAAGGAACCGGTGGTGCTCCCGGCCCGCTTCCCTCAGCTCCTCGTCAACGGCACGTCAGGGATAGCCGTGGGCATGAGCTGCTCCTTTCCGCCTCACAATCTGGGCGAGGTGATCGACGGCCTCGTCGCTATCATCGACAACTCCAACGTCGACCTGAAGGACATCCTGAAACTCGTTAAAGGCCCGGACTTCCCCACCGCCGGCCAGGTCCTGAACTCGAAGAAGGAGCTCCGGGAGATCTACCAGACCGGCAGCGGCCAGATCCGCGTGCGCGGCGAGTACACCGTCGAGGACCTGCCGCGAGGCAAGCAGGCCATTGTCTTCACCTCCGTCCCCTACCTCGTGAACAAGGCAAAGCTGCTCGAGAAGCTCATCGGGCTCCTGGACGAGAAGAAGCTTCCCCAAGTATCTGCGGTGCGGGACGAATCCACCGACGTGGTCCGGCTCGTCCTTGAGCTCAAGGCCGAGACCAACCCCGAACTTGTGACCGCCTACCTCTTCAAGCATACGGACCTGGAATCGAACTTCCCGGTGAACTTCACGGCCTTGAAGCCCAACATGGAGCCGGAGCGGCTGTCACTCAAGGAGGTGATGCAGTACTTCCTCGATTTCCGCTTCGAGCTCACGACGAAGCGGCTGAACTACGACCTCCGGATCCTGAAAGCCCGGCTCCACATCCTGAAGGCCTTCGAGATGCTCTACGACGATCTCGACACGGCCATCAAACTGATCCGCAGGTCGAAGTCCCGCGAGGAGGCCGGCGAGAAGCTGAAGAAGCATTTCAAGTTCGATGACGAGCAGACGAAGGCCATCCTGGAGATGCAGCTCTACAGACTCGCGGGCCTTGAGATCGAGCGGATCCTGAAGGAGAAGGACGAGAAAACCAGGCAGAAGAAGGACATCGAAGCCATCCTGGGCAGCCAGAAGAAGGTCTGGGGCCTCATCAAGACCGAGCTCCTGGACATCAAGCAGAAGTACGGCGACAAGCGCCGGTCAGTCATGAAGGCCGCCGAGGACGTGGAGTTCTCCCAGGAGGACTTCATCGTCCACGAGGACGTGACGGTCATCATGACGAAGATGGGATGGATCCGGCGCGTCAAGACCGTGGGCGAGAACCTCCGCTTCAAGGAGGGCGACGACCTGCTCGCGCTCATGCCGGCGAACACGAAGGACAACATCGCCGTCTTCTCATCGGCCGGCAAGGTCTACGTGCTCAAGGCCTTCGACCTGCCGTCAGGTTCCGGCTTCGGCGAACCCGTCCAGCACCTCTTCAAGTTCGGCGACGGCGAGCGGCCCATCACGGCGATGAATCTCGCGACCGTGCTGGGCGGGAGCGCGGCCGCTGAGCCCGCGGAGGAGAAGGGCAAGCAGGCCGAGCTCACGCTCTCCGGCGGCACGCTCATCGCCGTCTCGGTCTCGGCCCACGGCGTGGGATTCAAGTTCGACCTCTCGCAGTTCAACAGCGTCACCACCCGCGCGGGCAAGAAGTTCGCCGGCGTGAAGGAGGGCGACGGCATCATGGCCGTCGAGGTGCTGGACCGTCAGAACGTCCTGTTCCTGACCACCGAGGGCAAGGCCGTGGTCGTGGCAGAGAAGGACATCCCGCTCCTCACCGGCGCGGGTAAGGGTGTCAAGCTCGTGAACGTGAAAAACGGCGAGGTGGCGCTCGTCCGGTCGGTGAACAAGGTCGACCAGGTGAAGGTGATCGACGACAAGGGCAGGGAGAAGGTCCTCGACCTCAAGAACTACGGCGTCATGACCCGCGGCAGCGTTGGCCTCAAGGCGGTGAAGGCGGTCAAGTTCGTGTAGATGCTTTCACGCAAGCAGAGAAGGATCGAACCCCATCTCTCGCAAGGGCGCAAAGGACGCAAAGAAATCGAACGGCGTGTTTTCTGGGTGAGACGAAACTTTTCCCCGGAGAGCGGCATCATGGAAGGCCTCTGCCTCGTAAACGCCATGCACATCACCGCGTCGGTCTTCATCAACGATGACGAGCCGGGGCTGCATAAGGACTACGATGCGTGGTTGGAGACGCTCGCCCCCCACGAGCCGGTCAGCCGGTACCACCACAACCGAACCGGCGAGGACAATGACGACGCGCATCTGAAGCGCCAGGTCATGGGCCGCGAGGTTGTGGTCGCCGTGACCTCCGGCAAGCTCGACTTCGGACCCTGGGAGCAGGTATTCTACGGAGAGTTCGACGGCAGCAGACGGAAGCGCGTTCTCGTCAAGATCATTGGAGACTAGCTGTCACCTCTCGTGCGACCGCCTGCCCGCCGCGATGCATCGGCCGTTGGCTTGCTTCATGAACAGCTATCCTCTTGCACGAAAGCGCCCCGAATGATACTATAACAGCACTTTCCATGCCGGCCCGGAACCTGCATACCAGTCAGCACACCTTCCCGAAGAGCGAGAAGGACGATCTTTTGTTGAGGCTTGCCCTCACGGAGCACAAGCTTTCCCTCATGTCCCAGAAGCTTGACGCCCGAAACCGCGAGCTCTCCACGATCCAGCATCTTGCCAAGACCATCGGCAGCGAGCGACACATCAACCGCCTCTGCGATCACACGGCCGACGAGATCTGTCGCACCCTTGGCGCAGGGTCGGTCTGCATCCTTCTCCTGGACAAGGCGACCGGCGACCTCGTCACCGCGGCATCCAGCGGCGATCTGACGATCGGAGGCCATCATCCCCGCGTCAAGGCCGGAGACGGTCTTCTCTGGCAGGTCATGAAGACCGGAAGGCCGCTTCGCCTCCCCGGCTCGGCGGCGGCCAAACAGTTCGCCGGTTCGCATGCCTCGCGGGCGGGCATCGCGGTGCCGATCAAGACGAAGGGAAAGACGCTCGGCGTGATCTATGCCTCCGCCGCTGCGGCGCGAAAACGTGAATTTTCCGCCCGTGACCAGGAACTCCTCCTCGGCATCGCCAACCAGGCGGCGGTCGCCCTGGACAACGCTACCCTCTATCACGATCTCGAGAACCTGTTCGTCGGTATCGCCTGGTCCTTCGCGTCCGCGCTCGATGCAAAGTCGCCCTGGACCGCCGGCCATTCCAAGCGCGTGACGCAGTATTCCGTCGCCATAGCCGAGGAGATGGGCCAGTCCGCCGAATTCCTCGACTCCGTCCAGACCTGTGGCCTGCTGCACGATATCGGCAAGATCGCCGTCCCGGAACGGCTCCTCGACAAGCCGGGCCCCATCACGCGTCACGAGCTCCGGACCATCGCCGAGCATGCGACGAAGGGCGCGAAGATCCTCGAGCACATCGATACGTTCCAGCCGCTCCTTCCCGGCATCAGGCACCATCATGAACGGTGGGACGGGCGCGGATTCCCCGATGGCCTCGTCAAGGAGAAGACCCCCCTCCTGGCGCGGGTGCTCTCCGTCGCCGACGCCTACGATGCCATGACATCGGACCGGCCCTACCGGCGGCGGCGGACCCGCTCCGATGCCATCAGCGAGATCGAACGGTGCTCGGGCACGCAGTTCGATCCCGTGATCGTCGCTGCCTTCCTTGAGGTCGTCAGCCACCGGATCTTCTGAAGGATCTCCCGGCGGCGGCCGTTCTTCGCAAGTTGGACATCGCGGGCGTCTGGTATCGGGAGCAGAAATCCTGTATACTAAAAGAGCAGGAGGACGCATCCCAGAAGGGAACTGCTTCCCCGTGACCGGTGAGTGCAATGGGTTCCTGTTCCGGCGGTCGGCCGATGAGGCAGGTCCGGCGCGTGGAACATGGTCTTCGCGCGGGCAGTCCTGCGAGCCAGAATCAGCGACATGGCAACTGACAATTCCATATTCGGCCTACGCTTCGGTTCGAACCCGGAGCTGAACCCTACCCGCGCAGAGCTCAGGATCTTTCTCGACGTCACCAGGAAAACAGGTACCGGTGAGCCGCACCGGAACGACCTGGCCCGCTACGACGTGCTTGTCGAGAATCTCCTGGCGTTCGAACACCGCCCACAACCGGATGTGGCCATGGACATCCGGGAAAAAGTCTTCTTCAGCATTCTCCGCAATTCCCGATTCGTCAATCCCGCCCTCGAACTGGCCGTGGAACAATACAAGTACCACCTCCATTCGCTCAACATGCTCGACCTCAGAAAACCTGCTGCTTTCATCAAGGTCGCCGAGACCGAGATCGGCAGGATCCCCCCGAAGAAGAAGAGCGCTGCCGAGGCGGCGAAGGTGGAACGACTACGAGGCATGGTGGACGAGCGGAAACAGACGCTCGCGGCCCTCAACAAGAAGCGGACGGCTCTGGTCGAGGAGCTCACCCGCATCGTGAGGTACGTCCGGAACAATCTGGTCAGGATCGAACGACTGTGCGAGGCATCCATCGTCATTCTCGCCGAGCTCCAGATCTCCGCGAAGGAGGAGCAGCTCTGGGTCGACGATATCAAGGAGAAAGTGAAGGAACAGCTCCGGGACTCGCTGCATCAAAGCCAGCTCTCCCGACAGGACCTCGATGCGGCCCGAAAGGACATCGCCGCGCTCTCACAGGAGACCACCTCCCTCCTCCGGCAAGACCTCTTTGCGATGGGGCGGCTCTATGAGGCGATTCTCGGCCACGCGAGGGAAGCTGCCCGATTGATCGACGGCTTGCTGGCGGAGGCAAACAAAGGCGGGAAAAGAGCCCTTGAGGATGAGCAGGCGTTTTTCACGAAGATCGAAACGGCTCTCGTATCGCTCGTTTCGGACTATCAATTCGATCTGACGATGCCCGAACAGGGCGGCGACACCAGGTATGGGCGTGTCCTCCGGGAAACCAGAAGGGACATGCTGCAGCATGTCGTTACGGTGCTTGAGGAAGAGCGCCGCAACCGTCGCGATCGCAGGTCGGGCGAAGAGCGGAGAAGATACCGGCTTCCCCGCCCCTCTTCCGAGGAGCGCAGGTCCGGAAAGGATAGACGGTCCGGAAAGAACCGGAGGGCCGAAGTGGAGGAGGTCTGACGGAGAGCGCGCCATTCGGAGGCCCCGGCCCGGGTGGTGATACGCGCATCGCGGCAGGATGCCCCTCGGCCCGCGCGGGGCCGGTTTCAACAGCCGCAGTTCAATCGCCTCCGGCTGCGCCGGCAGCCACCGGATGATGCCTAGGACACCTTCTTCTCAGGCACTCCCAGGATCTTTCTGATCTCCTCCCCTTCCAGCGTCTCCTTCTCCAGGAGCGCAGCAGCAAGCGTCCTGAGCCTGTCCTGGTTCGCGGTCAGGATCTCCTTCACCTTCGCATAGGACCCGTCCACCAACTTCTTTACTTCTTCGTCCAGCTCCCGCGCCGTCGCCTCGCTGTATTCCTTCGGTCCTCCCGGCAGGCCGATGTCGAGGAAGAGCGGCCGCCGCTCCTTCTCAAAGGTAAGCGGTCCGAACTTCTCGCTCATACCGTACTCGGTGACCATGCTCCGCGCGATCGTTGCGGCCCGCTGCAGATCGTTCTGCGCGCCCGTTGAGACCTCGCCGAAGATCAGCTCTTCGGCCACGCGGCCGCCGAGCATCACGCCAAGCTTGTCGAGAAGCTCCGTCCGGGTCATGAGGTAGCGGTCCTCGGTCGGGAGCTGCAGCGTGTATCCCAGCGCCGCGATGCCGCGCTGGACGATGGA
>JBAIYC010000409.1:0-2673 GCA_037916085.1 Nitrospirota bacterium
CACCGGCTCGTGATCGAGGACATCATGAGTACGGACCAGCGTCCGAAGGCCGAGGATTTCGGCGAGTATCTGTATATCGTGCTCAAGATGCTGTCCCCGGACGGCAAGAACGGCGTTGTTTCGGAACAGGTCAGCATCGTCCTGGGGAGGAACTTCGTGCTCTCGTTCCAGGAGGGTATCGAAGGCGACGTCTTCAGCCCCATCCGCGAGCGCATCAGGGCGGGCAAGGGCAAGATCAGGAAGCTCGGCGCAGATATTCTCGTCTATTCCCTGCTGGATGCGATCGTGGACGGGTACCTGGTCGTTCTCGAGAAGTTTGGCGAAAAGATCGACACCTCGCAGGACGAGCTCATTGCGGAACCCACGGAAAGGACCGCCCGGACGATCTATCGGCTGAAGCGCGAGCTGCTACTCCTCCACAAGTCCGTCTGGCCTGTGCGCGAGGTCATGGCCGCTCTCAGCCGCCGGGACGTCGATCTCATCGGCGAGACGACGGTTCCGTACCTGCGCGACGTGTACGACCACGTCGTACAGGCCATCGACACGGTCGAGATATACCGGGAGATGCTTTCGGAGATGATCGGCATCTATCTTTCCAGCGTCAGCAACAGGCTGAACGCTATCATGAAGGTCCTGACCGTCATTGCGACCATCTTCATGCCCCTCACTTTTATCGTCGGCGTCTACGGGATGAACTTCAGACGCATGCCCGAGCTGGAATGGAAGTACGGCTACGCCGCGGTCTGGGCGCTTATCCTGGCGATCAGCGCCGGCATGCTGGCATACTTCAAGCGGAACAAGTGGATGTGACGCATCTTCCCGAAGGCCACCCTCTACGCTTCCATCCCGAGAGCCCTGAGATACATCATGATCCTCCGGGCGTTGGTTCCCAGGTCGCTCAGTCCCACGCGCGAGACCGACCGCACATCCACACGGCTTCCGAAATCGTCGGGCCTGACCCGAACGACGATGTCGTCCGTGAACCCGAACCAGAAGGTCTCGGCCGTCGCCTCGATCCGTCCCTCAGCCGGATCTGCCGCGACGATGGTCCAGCCCATCTTCTTTGCCTCTTCAAGGGCCCGCGGGAACGCGGACCGGACGGACATCGGCAGGATCAGCGGACGGATGTCGGGATAGGCCTCTTTCTGCGCTGCGGCCACCTTCGCCCCTCCGTAGGTCGCCGGATTGGCAGCGTCCTGCCGAAGCGGCATGATAGCCACGAATGCGGGCGGATCGTTCATGTCCGTCGTGATGTCATGGATCGCGGGCATCCGGTATGCGGCCCTGACCCAGTAGGCCGGGATGCCGGTCGCCAGCAGCCCAATGACCACGCCGAGGAGCGCAATGATGAATATGTGCTTCGCCGCCGGTCCCCGGACGACCACGGCGCTCGCGGCATCAGCAAGGGCACCCAGCAGGCCGATCCCCGCAGCCGCAATCAGGATAATGAACCCCGTGCCGAAGTACCACCATCCCAGCCGGCTGCCGACGCCCGATAGCACTGCCGCAAGAGCGGCAAGAACGGTCAGCCCGAAGCCGATCAGGGCAATGACGGGATAGGGCGTGTGATACTGCAGTTCCTCTTTCCAGATCCTGGTCGTCATGGAACATCACTCCTCTCACGGAACAATCGAATCTACTTCAATGATACCATGCAATCAGGATGCCGGCTGTCCCATTTGGAGCAGCCGGCTTGGAGCCCGTGCGAAAGCGATGCGTCCGCATCAGAACCTCGTCCGCACGCGATAGGTCAGCTTCGCTTCCCCGTCCTTCGGAACACGTACCTGGAACTCGGCCGTGAAGGCATCGGTCTTCGTGAACTCCTGGGAGCTTGACAGCATCTTCCAGTCCCCCGGGACAGGCTCCACGACCGTGACCGTCACGTCCTCCTTCTTGTGGTTGCGGAGCGAAATCTCGAAGGCGGCCTCGTACGTATCGTAGGCGATCTTTTTCCAGTCGGTCTGCTTCCTGCTCCCGACCACGTCGAAGGCATCTCCCAGCTTGATCCGGACCTTCTCATCCTTCGGGGTATGGTCGATGGAATCCTCGCCCACGAACTGGAGGCTGCCCGAGGAGTCATGTTTGTAGACACGCACGGTGCCTTTGGGAAGCGGGATGCCGAGGTGGTTCTTCTCGCGGTTGTCGATCTCCACGAACACACCTATCTTCTGGTTCGGAATGGTTTCGCCGTAGCGGCTGGTGTAATAGTAGCTCGCGCCATGATACAGAAGCTCCTTCTTGACCGGGATCGTGTCCGCCTGGACCAGGCTCACCTGCTTGGTCTGATTGTCCTTCACCGTCGCCGGCCGCTGGAGCGTGTAGATATGGTACTCGAAGAAGGACTCCTCCTTGAACTGGGGTGCTGGAGCCTTGGCCGCAGCCATCTCGGCAACTCGCAGCGTCTTGTCCTTGTATTCGTATTCATCCTTCGCACGGTTCACGTCGCCCGCCACGAGCTTGAGCCTGGCATTGCGGTAGGTCGTCCCGCTCTTGTTGTCGATGGTCACCCAGGCGGCGAGGTCGGCCCGGTCGTCCTTCTCGTTCAGCGTGACCACGTAGTCCGACCGCCAGTTGATGCCATTCGTCAGATAGCTCGCTTCCACCTTCTGGCCGGTGAGGAGTCCGTTCTCGGCGAGCCAGACAAGCGTGGGTTTGGCCAGGAGGTCATCGGGA
>JBAIYC010000410.1:0-17058 GCA_037916085.1 Nitrospirota bacterium
GAATGCGTCCTTCCAATGGCGATAGGAAAAGCCGCTGCATTCGATCCTCAGCTCAGGCATACATAGATTGTATCATTCTCCGATCTGCCGGCGGCGAGCGTCCCTGCGGCAGCTCCCTCCTGTGGTAGAATCAAATCACGATCCTCCTCAGCCAGAAGACGCCCTATGGGAACGTGCAGACTCTGCAACCAGGAATCACCGGCCATCTCCCGGGAGCTGGGGGTCTGTCTTGCCTGCATCCGCGCGCGGCCGCAGGAAGCTCTTCCGCTTGCAAGGGAGGCGCACCTCCGGAGCAGGCGGGACTTCGGGCTGCCGGAAGAGCCGCCGAAGGACCCGCAGGGTATCCCCTGCACGATCTGCGCGAACGAATGCAGGATCCCCGAGCAGGGCAGGGGATATTGCGGCCTCCGGAAGAACGAAGGGGGGCGGCTGGTGGGCGCATCCCCGGAGCGAGGCAATCTCTCGTGGTACCATGACCCGCTCCCTACGAACTGTGTTGCCGACTGGGTCTGCCCGGGATGCACGGGCGCCGGGTATCCCGAGTATGCCTGTGCTCCCGGCCCCGAACGGGGCTACAGGAACCTTGCGGTCTTCTTCCAGGCCTGTTCGTTCAACTGTCTCTTCTGCCAGAACTGGCACTTCAGGGACGAGTCGCTCCGTCCTGCAGCGACGGCTGTCGAGAGCCTCGTGGCGGACGTGGACGACCGGACATCCTGCATCTGCTATTTCGGCGGCGACCCTTCGCCCCAGGTGCCCTTCGCGCTCAGGGCGTCAGAGCTCGCGCGCGAAAGGACACAGGGCAGGATCCTCCGGGTCTGCTGGGAGACGAACGGCTCCATGCATCAGGGACTGCTCGACAGGATGATCGGCCTTTCCCTCGAGTCCGGCGGATGCGTGAAGTTCGACCTCAAAGCCGCGAGCGAGGACCTGCACAGGGTGCTGACCGGGGTGTCGAACAGGAGGACGATCGATAATTTTTCCCGGGCTGGGAGGAGCATCGGCCTGCGTCCGGAGCCGCCGCTCCTCGTCGCGAGCACGCTCCTCGTTCCGGGGTACATCGACGCTCAGGAGGTGCGGAACATCGCACGGATCATCGCCGCGGTCGACCCGGGCATCCCCTACAGCCTGCTTGCGTTCTACCCGCATTTCTTCCTGTCCGATCTGCCCTTCACCTCGCGGGCCGTCGCCGAAGAATGCATGGCCGCGGCACGGGACGAAGGGCTCGGGGATGTAAAGCTCGGCAACACCCATCTCCTGCAGTAGGCGGGGCAATGTACGATCCTGTAGCGACAGCGGAAGCGACCCAATCGATCGTCTGCGGCGGGGACCGGAGGAAGTACTACCGTTTCAGGCCGGCCAAATTCTACGGAGGCATAGCGACCGCGGACTGCGTGGGCTGCAACCTGCGGTGCGTCTTCTGCTGGTCGTGGAACGTGACCACCCGTCCGGAAACCGTCGGCTCCTTTATCGAGCCCCGCGACGTTGCGCACCGGCTCGTCGGGATCGCGAAGGCGAAGGGGTTCACGGGGCTCAGGATCAGCGGAAACGAGCCTACTCTCTGCCGCGAGCATCTGATCAAGGTCCTCGAACTGATCCCGCACGAGTACGTCTTCATCCTGGAGACGAACGGCATCCTCATCGGTCAGGACGCAACCTACGCCCGGGACCTTGCGCGGTTCCCCCATCTCCACGTGCGCGTGAGCCTCAAGGGGACCTGCGAGGAGGAGTTCGCCCGCCTCACGGGCACCCTGCCGGCCGCCTTCGGGCTTCAGCTCAAGGCCCTCGAACATCTCGTGGCGTGCGGGGTCGCCGTCCATCCCGCATGCATGGTGAGCTTCAGCACCGAAGACTGTATCCGGACGCTTCGCGCGAGGCTTGCGGCGATCCATCCGGCCTTCGGAGGGTTCGAGGAGGAAGAGCTCATCCTCTATCCGGCCGTTGAAGAACGGCTCAGGAAGATGAACATGCTGGCTGCCCCGGAGCGATCTTCCGGTCCGACCGGCGCGGATCGTCCGTAGCGTGTGTCAACATGGGGAAAGGGGGGCCTATGTCGGGTGATGTTCAGTTCATTCTGGCCAGCGCGATTGCGGGGGTTGTCGGCGTCTTGGTGGGGGCGCTCTCGCAGCGGTCCCTGGAGCTCAAGCGCTGGCAGCTGTCGCGGCGGGATGAGCTCCACAGGGAGGTCCGGAACACGACGGGCGATCTCACCGGCGGCGTCGCGGAGTTCATCCACCTCATGCTGTGGTACACCTATTTTGTTCCCGAGACGGGCCGTCCTTCCGACGAGCTGATCAGGCAATACAAGGACGAGAGCCACCGGCTCATCGGCCGCATGGTGGGAGCGAGAGCGCGTCTCGCCGCGCTCGATGTGAAGACCCACGAGAGGCTGCAGCCGCTCATCGACAAGGCCTTCAGCATCTCCGAACGCATCGACGAAGCCACGGGGATCACCGATGCGGCGGCTGCGGTATCCCTTGAGAAGATCGAATCGCTGAACGACGAGGCCCGTGGGCTCATGGATGAAGTGAACGAGGCGTCCAAGGCGCTCTTTGCCGGCCACGGGAACGGCGATTGAACCTCCTCCCGTCCCGTATCATCATGAGCCGCACCCGCCCGCGGTGAGCATACCCCTATGGTGAAGCCGTTCCTCTCCAAGACCCAGTTCGTCCGGGGCCTGCAGTGCCACAAGTCCCTCTGGCTGTTCCGGCACGAGCCGGAGCTGCTGGCGGAGCCGGATGCCGCCACGCAGGCGCGCTTTAATGCCGGCAGGGAGGTCGGGACTGCCGCGCAGCAGCTCTTCCCGGGAGGGAACCTGATCGGGTTCGAGCGGAGCGAGTTCCGGGAGAAGATCGATGCGACGAAGGCGGCCATGGAGCGGGGAGCGCGCGCGATCTACGAGGCGACCTTCTCCCACGACGGTGTCCTGGTGATGGTCGACATCCTGCACCGGGGCAGCAGGGGGTGGGAGATCCATGAGGTGAAGAGCACCACAAAGGTGAAGGAGCACCACATCCCGGACGCGGCGATTCAGTACTACGTCCTCCGGGGAGCCGGGGTGCGGGTCTCGAAGGCGTCGATCGTTCACGTCAATAGCGACTATGTCCGCCAAGGGGATCTCGCGGTCAGGGACCTCTTCACGATCGAAGAGGTGACCGCGAAGGTCAGGGACCTCCAGGACTTTGTGCGGAAGGAGGTGCGCAAGCAGCGGAGGATGCTCGAGGGAGGGCGGCCGAAGATCGACATCGGTCCTCAGTGCGATGATCCCTATGTGTGTGATTTCAAGCAGGGATGCTGGAGGCATGTCCCCGAAGACTCGGTGTTCGATCTCCGGGACAAGGGCGTTGACAAGTTCTCGCTCTACCGGAAGGGCATCGTCCGGCTGAAGGACATCCCGCTCGATATCCTGAACCCCAAGCAACGGTTCCAGACGGAAGCTACGCTCCAGAGGCGCAACCACGTCTCACCGGCGAAGGTCAGGGAGTTCCTCGGTGCTCTCCGGTATCCGCTCTGCTTCCTTGATTTCGAGACCTTCGGTACGGCGATCCCGCCGTACGACGGAACCCGGCCGTACCAGCAGATCCCGTTCCAGTATTCGCTCTACGTCCAGCGACACGGGGGCGAACTTCGGCACGATGAATATCTGGCCGAGCCGGGCAAGGACCCCCGGGAGGAACTGCTCGACCGCCTCCTCGCCGCGATTCCCGACGGGGCCTGCATCGTCGCGTACAATTCGGTCTTCGAGCAGAAGATCCTTAGGGAGATTGCCGATCTTGTTCCCCGTCATCGGAAAAGGATCGACGGGATCGTTCACCGCTTTGTCGATCTCATGCGGCCGTTCAAGGGCCGCCACATCTATTTCTGGCAGATGAAGGGCTCCTATTCCCTGAAGCAGGTCCTTCCCGCCCTGGTCCCGGGGATGATCTATGAGGGCCTGGAGATCAGCGACGGGGCCATGGCGCAACAGGCCTACCTGAGCCTCGGCGCAGCGGAAGGAGCGGCAGAGAAACGGAAGATCCGCACGGCGCTTCTGGAGTACTGCAAGCAGGACACGCTCGGGATGGTTGAGATCGTGAAGAAGATGCGATCGCTGGTACAAAAGGGCAGGGAGAACCTGTAGGGTCGCGTCTTGTCTCCTGACATGCCCGCCGTGCCCCAGGCCACTATGAAGTGGAACCCCTCCCTTGCTCTCAGCGGAAACTCTGCCAGAGAAGCTTGACGCTGATCGCGACGACCACGGCGATAAAGACCGGCCGGATGAAGCGGCTTCCCCGTCTGATGACCAGCCGTGCGCCGACGCGGGCGCCCGCGAACTGTCCCAGCCCCATGACGATGCCCTCGGGAAGCGAGACGAAACCGTTCACGAGAAAGAAGAGGAGCGAGACGAGATTGCTCGCGAAGTTCATGACCTTGGTATGGGCCGTGGCGCGGGTCAAGTTGAACCCGAGGAAGAGGACGAAGGCCATGGCCCAGAAGGTGCCGGTGCCCGGCCCGAAGAACCCGTCATAGAACCCGATCGAAAGTCCAAAGAGGAGGAAGAACGTTCTTCTTCCCATACGCTCGCGCACATCGTCCGCCCCGAGGCTCGGCGAGAAGAGCATGAAAAGCGCGATAGCGATGAGGAGGAGGGGGATCGCGGCGCGGAGAAAGGCAGGCTCGAGCCGCTGCACGGCTACCGTGCCGAGGACAGCGCCAACGGCGGTCCAGAGGATCCCAAAAGCGCACGCGCGGAGGTCCACAGCGCCTGCCCGGGCAAAGTGCAGCATTGCGCTGCCTGAGCCGAAGGTGCCCTGGAGCTTGTTCGTGCCGAGCGCCGTCTGGGGCGGCATGCCGAGCCCGAGCAGCACGGGGATGGTGATCAGCCCGCCGCCCCCGGCCATGGCGTCAATGAGCCCGGCGACAAGACCGGCGGCGAAGAGAGGCGCGAACGTGAGGAGCGGATGCATGGAGGATTATACCACGCAGGTGAGATGACGGGTTGGAAGACAAAAAGACAAGGAAAAAGGATCAAGGAACAAAAACAATTTCTTCTTCATCATGAGTGGGGGAATAGACGGTTGGTTCGGTCAGAACAGTATGCATCGGTCTATTTCCCTTGGGACGAATATGGATTCTTCTTGCACATCCCCTTCGCGTCGTGAATGACTTTCTTAAACTGGTACACTCATAGACCGCATCCGGGAACGTGCGGTGCTTGGGTAAACCCTTTACCTGAGAAGGAGAAAGTTCTCTGACCCTGACACCTGCGCTCAGGAATGAGCTATACTCGAACTATTCCGAAGCAGCATCAGCGGTCCACGCGGGTCCGCGACAAAGCCGGCTGTTGGCGGCCGCTAGCCACGGACAGGAACCTCGTTGGGAGGTGAGAAGCGCCATGGATAAGCGGCGGAAAGCTCTCGTTCTGGCCTATGTCCTTTTCCTGGGAGTGATCGCGCTCTTCTTCGTGCTCATTGTCGGCTACGGCATCTCGCAAGGGCACATCACCAGCTTCGCTGACTTCTTCCGTCGGACCGCCGACAGCGAGGAGCGCTTCTGGATCAGGATGGCCTTCGTTGCGATCGTGAACCTCTTCGCCTTCAGCTCCGTCATCTTCATCGCCCTGCTCATCTTCCTGAGGAAGAAATGAGCGGGGCGGAGGGCCGCTGCGGTGTCGGCCCTCAGGCCTCGCGGACCTTTCCCTCCTTCATGATGAGCAGCCTGTCGGCGAGCCGCTCCGCCTGGTCCCGGTCATGGGTCGTCATGATCACCATTGTCCGGCCTTCCCGCTTCAGGTCCCCTATAATGGACTCGATGATCGTCGTGTTCTCTTCGTCCACCGACGCCGTCGGCTCGTCCAGGAAGAGGATCTCCGGCCCGATGGCAAGGGCGCGGGCGATGCCCAGGCGCTGGGTCTCGCCGCTCGAGAGCGTCAGCGCGTTCTGCTGCAGCTTGTGCGAGAGCCCGACGAAGGTGAGGACATCCCGGACACGGCTGGCGACCTCCTCCCTCCGGGCTCCCCGGACCCTGAGGCCGTATGCCGCGTTGCCGAAGACCGTGGTGTTGAAGACGCCGGTCCGCGGAAGGACGAGGGTCATCCTTCGGCGGAGCGCCATGCCCGGGACGAGCGGCGCGCCGTTGTCGCTGTAACGCAGTTCGCCTCCGTCGGGGCCCTCGAGGAGCGAGCAGATCCGAAGCAGCGTGGACTTGCCGCAGCCGTTGGGGCCCATGAGGACGTAGACCCCGCCGCCGCTGAAGGAATAGGTGCAGTCTGCGAGGACGGTCCTGCCGTCGTAGGCCTTCCGGATATGTTCGATCACGAGCTTCATGCTGCCCTGACCGCTCCTCTCTTCTGCACGGCATGCAGGAGCGTATTGACGGCGAAGGAGATGGCGAGCAGGATGATACCGAGCGCCAGGGCGAGCTCGAAGTTGCCCTTGTCGGTCTCGAGCGCGATCGTGGTGGTCATGACCCGCGTGTAGCCGGCGATGTTGCCGCCCACGATCAGGATCGCGCCGACCTCGGCCATGACCCTGCCGAATGCTGCAATGATGGCGGAAAGGATCCCGTACCTCGCTTCCCGGATGACCGCGACGGTCTCCTGGCGGGGCGTCGCGCCGAGAGTGCGCGCCGCCTGCCGGATGAGGGGATCGACGTTCACGATGGCGGAGTGGCAGAGCGCGGTCACGATCGGGACGGCCAGGATGGTCTGGGCGATGATCATGGCCGATGGCGAGTACAGAAGGCCTAGGAAGCCGAGCGGGCCCCTCCGCGAAAGGAGAAGGTAGATGAAGAGGCCGACGACCACGGGAGGAAGCCCCATCAGCGTATTCACTGTGCTGATGGCGAGGTCGCGGCCGGGAAAACGTTTCAGGCCGAGCACGGAGCCCAGCGGCAGGCCGAGCATGGTCGATAGCAGCAGGGCAAGACCGGACACCTTGAGGGAAAGAAGGATGATCCCGAAGAGCACCCTATCGACGTGGAGGATCAGGGAAACGGCTTGGAAGAAGCCCTGTACGAGTGAGCTCATAGATAAAGAAGGCACGGACCGGAGCGGGGAGGGATTGTTGGGGGTATCGGCTCCAGGGCCGCTCCGGCCTGCTGACGCTATTTCGCGTTAGGAATGAAGAGCGGGTTGCCGTTCTTGTCCTTGAAGGCGGCAACAGCGTCCTGCCCTTCCTTCGAGATGACCCAGTCCGCGAACGCCATAGCTTCCTTGTACTTCACGTGCTTATGCTTCTCGGGGTTCACGGCCATGACGCCGTACTGGTTGAAGAGCGCGGGGTCTCCCTCGAACAGGAGGGCAAGGTCGAGCTTATCCTTGTCCTTCGTGGCGAGCCACGTGCCCCGGTCGGTGAGTGTGTAGGCGCGCTTCTCGTCTGCCACGCGCTGCGTCTTCTCCATGCCCTGGCCCACTTCGAGATACCATTTCTGGCCGGCCGGCTCGATCCCGGCCTTCTTCCAGAGGGAAAGCTCCTTGGTATGCGTGCCCGACTTGTCGCCGCGCGAAACGAAGGACGCGCCGGAGGCGGCGATCGCCTTCACGGCGTCGACAGCCGACTTCATTCCCTTCACCCTCGCGGGGTCGGTTGGCGGGCCGATGATCAGGAAGTCGTTGTACATCACGTCATGGCGGTTCACGAACCAGCCTTCCTGCACGGCTTGCAGCTCCTGCTCCTTCGCATGCACGAAGACGACGTCGGCGTCGCCGCGCTTCCCGATCTCGATCGCCGCTCCCGTGCCGACCGCGACCACGTCGATCTTGATGCCGGTCTTCTTCTCGAAGAGCGGCAGCAGGTAGTCGAAGAGCCCCGAGTTCTGAGTGCTCGTGGTTGACGCCATCTTGATGCGCGTCTCGGCTAGCGCGGCCGTGCAGATGAGGGTGAGCGTCAGTGCGATGACCAGAATCCGTTTCATGAGAATGCCCTCCTTACGTTCGTGCTCCTTTCGCGGGCTGTCCAGTGAAAGAAGCCTGTTTGTACTTCCCGTTCGCGTCCTGAACAAGAAATCTGACCCGTCACCGCTCTAGAGCTTCTTCCCTTCTGGCGAGTTGGGGAAGAAGAGCGGCTCGCCGTACACATCCTTCCCGAAGTCCCGGATGATCATCTGGGCTTCCCTGCCCTGGAGCCACTCGATGAACTGCATCGCCTCGGCATGGCGGACCTGCGGGAGCTTCGCCGGGTTGACGGGAACGAGCGTCATATAATTGAGCAGGATGCTGTCACGCTCGACGAGCACCCCGAGGGACATTCTCGCCTTCAGTGTGATGCAGGTGGCACGGTCCATGACGGCATAGGCCTGCTTCCCGTCAGCGAAGGCAAGGGTGGCAGCGTTGCCCTTGGTGCCGTCCGCGAACACCTGGTACCAGGGTCCTCGTGGTTCGATGCCGGCCTTCTTCCAGACCTCGAGCTCCTTCATATGGGTGCCGGACCGATCGCCGCGGGTGACGAAGAGCGCCTGCGCCCGGGCGATCGCCCGGAAGGCCGCCGCAGCGTCCTTCATGCCCCTGATCTTCGCGGGGTCGGAAGCAGGACCGACGATCACGAAATCGTTGTACATGAGGTCATAGCGCTTCGTGCCGAACCCGTCGGCAACGAACTTCTCCTCCAGCGCCTTCGCGTGGACAAGGACAAGGTCGTACTCCCCGGTCTTGGCCAGCTCTAGGGCACGTCCGGTACCGGCGCCGGTGTGCTCGACGACGATGCCGGTCTTCGCTGTGAAGGCATCCTCGAGCACGCCGACGATGCCCGCGTCGATGGGACCGATGGTGCTGGCAAGCATGAGCTTCCTCGGCGCCTGATCGGCAGCGACGGCGGGGTTTGCCGCGAGGACAGTCGCGGCAATGATGCACCGGGAGCATAGGGACAGCAGTTTCAAGTTTGCTCCTCCTTGCATGCTCAGAGCTTAAGCTTCTTTTCTTCCCGCTTCAGGAATGCCTGCAGGTCTTCATGGAACTTCCGGAACACACTGATGGCGCGCTCGCCGGCAGCGGTGACCCGCGCGCCGCCTCCTCCTTTGCCGCCCGCGGCCAGTTCGACGAAAGGCTCCTTCGCCTGACGGTTCATGGAATCCACAAGGTCCCAGGCATGGCGATAGGCCATCTCCATGGACCTGGCGGCCTTGGTGAGGGAACCGTGCTCGCGGATCCGTTCAAGCAGCACTACCCGGCCGTAGCCGATGAATGTGCCTTCGGGACCGTCGATCCAAACGCGTCCTCGGAAGCCCGGCTTCGTTCTGCCGGCCCCGGCATGGGAAGACTTCGGCATGAGGCGTAATATAGCACAGGGAATAACGGCAGGCAAGGGAGAATCAGCGCATGTCCTCGACGCCGGCATAGGACGGCCCCCGTCGACGGTGATCGCCGGTCCCTGCTCCGTAAGGGTTTCCGCTTCGACGATGCCATGGAGTTCGTCGCTTCAAAAGCCCTATGCCCATTCTCCCGAACCTGATCAAGAGGATGGAGGAAGTGAAGGGAATGCTTCGGTCAGCCAGGTGACCGGAATACCCCCCGGAAACTGAGCTAAAATAAGAACAGGAGGTATCACCATGGATGATCTGAAAGGCAAAGAGAAATGCGCCGTATGCAGCATGGATGTAAGCAGTGACAAGATCAAATCCGATTACAAGGGACGTTCCTATTACTTCTGCAGCGAGAGCGACAAGAAGACGTTCATGGGGAATCCCGAAAAGTACATCGGCAAGGCAGCCAGAGCTGCATAGGGCAATCCAGGGACAAACAAGAGGATATCCGGGCATCCTTGACAAATCGCCCGGACGGACGAAGGCCGGCGAGAAACATCTTGCCGGCCTTTGCCGTTGCCGGGGGAGCTCTATCTCGCTTCCCGTTCTTCGGGATATCTGATAGGATAGAGAAAACAAGAAGGGCTATGAACTATGAAAGGAAGGCGGAATACCTTCTCCTTTCTTAATTCTTCCCCGGGATATTCATATGACCGTTGTGGGGATCGGCCAGTGTGCTTGGGACATGCTCGCGGTCGTCGACAGCTTTCCGCAGGCTGACACCAAGAAAGAGGTGCTTTCGTGGGAAGAGCAGGGCGGGGGACCGGTCGCAACGGCCCTGGCAGCGCTCTCGCGTCTTGGCGTGTCCTGCAGGTTCCACGGTGTTACCGGAGATGACCGTGAAGGCGCGGCGATCCGGCAATCGCTTGTCGACGAAGGAGTCGATGTTGCCGGGCTGGTCAGGCGGGCGAACGCCTCGTCCCAGACAGCGTTCATCGCCATAGATAAGTCCGGGGGAACGCGCACGATCTTCTGGAGACGGCCTACCGGCGACCCGATCCGGGCGGAAGAACTTTCGGCAGATTTCCTGAAGAGTGCCGAGTTTCTCCTTCTCGACGGCCTGATGAAGGATGTTTCGCTTTTCGCGGCAAGAGAGGCCAGAAAGGCGGGCATTCCCGTGATGCTCGATGCAGGGCGGGTGAGAGAAGGAATGCTCGAGCTTGCGCGGTTCTGCGACTATGTGGTCGGATCGGAAGAATTCGCCAGGGAACTGGGATTGAAGGATGAACCCGCATCGTTCAGGCGGGAAGTGAGCAGGGAGGGCTTCGGCATCACGACGATCACCCTGGGCTCGCGCGGAAGCGTCACCTTTGCGGGCAACGAGGTCTTCTCCTGCCCTGCCTTTCCCGTCGAGACCGTTGACACGACCGGCGCCGGCGATGTCTTCCACGGCGGCTACCTCTACGGTCTTCTTCAGAAATGGCCGCTCAAGGACACGATCAGGTTCGCGTCTGCTGTTGCCGCGATGAAGTGCAGGAAGGTGGGCGGACGGGCGGGTATCCCGGGCCTTGCGGAAGTGCGGCAATTTCTCCGGGAGAACGACAGCATTCCTCAATGCGGGTAAGGGCGGGGAGTCTCAGGGGCAGCGAATAGCAGTTGCCGAACGCGACGATTTGGGATAACATGGTTTCTCATGAGCCCGCGTCCGAAACAGGCGATCCTCAGGCTGATCCTTGCGCTCTACTGCGTCTACGCCATATCGCCCCTCTATCTCTCGACGCTGAGCGGCAGGGAGCACGTACTGGCGGGTCGGACGGAGCCCGGCATCATGATGGGCATCGTCTGGGTAAAGGTGGTCCTGTCGTCCCTGGTCGATGTCCGGCCGGGAGACGCGCCCGCCGTTATGCAGGCCGACGAGCAGGGCCGGGAATTCATCCTCATCAGGAAGAAACGGGCGCTCTTCAGCGAAACCTTCAGGGTGCGGCCTGTTTTCGAAGAAGGGGCGGTGCTCGCCCCAAGCCTCGACCGACTCGAACCGCCGGCCGGCGCAGTCGACGATCCCCGCAGCCTGCAGGTTTGGCATAACGATACCCCTCTTTCCCGTCACCTCGGCCTTTCTCCGCCCTCTTTCGTCTAGCACAGCACCACCGATCCAGTACAGTACCCGGGCGACGAACGCCCGGCGATGGTCCCCTCGGCCCCCGAGGCCGCACCAGGGGAGCATCTACGGGCGCAGGTCGCATATGCCGCCGATCATCCGCCACGCTGCGGATCGACAGATAAACGAGATAACCAGGGAGGAGTCATTCAATGAACAGCATGAAATCCTACGTGAGTGTCAGTCTTTTGATGGCGGGGCTTGTTCTCCTGTACGGATGCCCCAAATCAACAGAGGTCAGTTCAGCGCCGGAGGCGCAGCCTCAGAGGGTGGAAAGCGCGCCGGCAGCGCCGGCAGCGCAGACGGCGAATGCCGCTTCGTCGGCACGGTCCGCCGGAGAGGTCGGGACGAGGGAGGCATCCGCCAAGAGCGCGGCGGGGCTCCGGCCGATCTATTTTGATTATGACAAGTCGACGATCCGCGACGATGCAAAGGCGGTCCTGAAGGCCGATGCTGAATACCTGAAGGCGCATCCCGGCACAAAGATCCGCATCGAGGGGAACTGTGACGAGCGCGGAACGATCGAGTATAACCAGGCGCTCGGCCAGCGGCGCGCCACGAGCGCACGAAAGTATCTGGCCGAGCTGGGCATCCCGGCAAAACGCATCTCGCTGATCAGCTACGGCAAGGAGAAGCCGGCCTGCTCGGCGGGCACCGAGGAATGCTGGCAAAAGAACCGGCGGGACGACATCGTAAGCGACTAGCCGGAGAAGGTCCGGGAGGGGTGCGCCGGACGACCATGGTCCGGCGCGCCTTGTTCCCGGTGAGAGAAGAATCATGAAGGCACGTGTGGTAGAAAGCTCCGTTCTCTTTGCCAGCGTTCTCAAGTGGCTGTTCCTGGCCTCCTGCGCCGGCATCCTTGTCGGCCTGTCCACGACGGCCTTCCTGAAGGCGCTCGGTTTCAGCATCGCCGCGGCGGAGAAACATCCCCATTATTATATCCTGCTGCCGCTTGCCCTGTTCCTGAGCGCCTTGATCGTCAGGTACCTCGCGCCGGACGCCGAAGGCCACGGCACCGAGAAGATCATCGAAGCCGTGCACAAGCGTTCGGGAAGGATCGATCCGCTCGTCGTCCCCGTGAAGCTCGCTGCCACGGTCATCACCATCGCCTTCGGCGGCTCGGCCGGCAAGGAAGGGCCGGCTGCGCAGATCGGGGCGGCGGTCACCTCCTCCGTTGCCACGCTGCTCCGGTTCGACGACCGGGACCGGAGGAAACTGGTCATCTGCGGCATCAGCGCGGGATTCGCGACAGTCTTCGGGACGCCGATCGCCGGCGCGATCTTCGGCGTGGAGGTGCTCTTCGTCGGCGGAATGCTCTACGACGTGCTCCTGCCGTCCTTCGTGGCCGGCATCGTGGGCTACCAGGTCTCTTCGTCCCTCGGCATCACCTACTTCCACGAACCGCTCACCTTCGTGCCGGTCTTCAGCAGTCTCTTCTTCCTCAAGGTCTGTACCGCCGGCATCTTCTTCGGCCTCTGCTCGCTCCTGATGATCGAGGTCCTCCGCGTTGTCGAGCAGCTGGGCCACCGGCTCACGCTGTGGCCTCCTCTCAAGGGACTGATCGGCGGAACCCTGCTCGTGCTTTTGACCCTGCTTTTCTCGACGCGGTACCTCGGCCTAGGGCTTACGACGATCACCGAAGCGGTAGAAGGCAGCGCTCTCCCGGCCGGGGCCTTCCTGATCAAGATCCTCTTCACGGCGATCACACTCGGCTTCGGCGGGAGCGGCGGCATCATCACGCCGATCTTCTTTGTCGGAGCGGCGGCAGGCAACGCCTTCGGAAGCGTCCTGGGGTTCGACCCATCGGTCTTCTCGGCCATCGGCATGATCGCGCTCCTTGCCGGGGCAGCGAACACGCCCATATCGGCCAGCATCATGGCGATCGAGATGTTCGGACCGGCGATCGGGCCCTACGCCGCGGTCGCCTGCGTGATCAGCTTCCTCATGACCGGCCACCGGAGCGTCTACCCCAGCCAGATCCTTTCAATGGCCAAATCCCCATCTCTCCAGGTGCCGCAGGGAAGGGAAATGAAGGACGCCGGGGCGGTCGAATATCAGCCGCGGTCCCGGAGCCTCAGCGGCCTTCTCCTGAAGGGCATCGGCAGGCTGGCCGGAAAGAAACAGAAGCTGCGTTAGTCCCACCTTACCCTTCCCCTAGTGACCCATTCCCGGTCAGCTCCAGATAGGCAGGCCCTGCTTTGAGGAACTGCGCCCTGTTGCCCGCCAGGCGCGATGTCTGCGCTCCGCGACCCGGCGCGCTATCATTGAAACAGGAGCGGTGGAGTCCTGCCGCTCCTGGTCCGATCGGACACCGGAGGGGGAGAGGAGCAGGACCGGCACGTTGCGGGCCGGCGACCTGCTTGGGGGCAAGAGGCGGACATGGAACATCTGGGAGCGGAATTGAAGGAGTACATGCTTTCGGGCGTCTGTCTGGGCGCGGCGCTCCTTCTCGGCGCTGCCGCACATGCCCTCGTCTTCTTCTTTCTCAAGCGGGCGGCGGCAAGGTCTGACAGCACGATCAACGGCTCTCTGGTACGACACGGACGGTGGCCGGCGCGCCTGCTCTTTTCCCTTGCTGCGCTCCTGTTCGTGCTTCCCCTGGTCGAGCTCCCCAAGGGCCTCGGCGCAGGCCTGCTCCACGCTGCGCATCTGGGCCTCATCGCCTCGCTTGCGTGGCTTGCGATCGGCTTCCTCGCTGTTCTCGACGAATTCATCAGCGCCCGGTATCAAATAAACGTCCCCGACAATCTTGCTGCGCGCGAGATCAGGACGAAGACCACGATGCTCCGTCACGTCGCCGAAGCCGGGATCATCGTTGTCGCCGGTTCCGGCATGCTGATGACCTTCCCGGGCATTCGCAACATCGGGATCAGTCTCTTCGCCTCAGCCGGTGTGCTGAGCGTGTTCATTGGCATAGCGGCCAGACCGCTCCTGTCGAACCTCATGGCCGGCGTCCAGATCGCGCTGACGCAGCCCATCAGGATCGATGACGTGGTGATCGTTGAGGGAGAGTGGGGGTGGATCGAGGAGATCAATCCGACCTATGTGGTCCTGCGCCTCTGGGACCTCCGGAGGCTCGTCGTGCCGCTCACGCACTTCATCGACCGCCCCTTCCAGAACTGGACACGAAGGACCGCCGATGTGCTGGGAACGGTCTATCTGTACACCGACTACCGGGTGCCGGTCGAGGAGCTTCGGAAGGAACTGCATCGGCTGCTCGGCTCCACGGAGCTGTGGAACGGCATGACCTGGGGTCTCGAGGTCACGAACTTGACAGACCGGGCCGTCGAGCTGCGGGCTGTCATGAGCGCCGCTGACGCGAGCTCTTCCTGGAAGCTTCGATGCAAGGTACGCGAGGAGCTGATTGCGTTCCTCCGTGAACGGTATCCCGAGAGCCTGCCGCGGATGCGGGTTGAGGTTCCGGAAGGGCCGGGATGGCCAGACGGGCCTGCAGGCGTCCGGAGCGGGGAAAGGGCGGGCAGCCATGGGTGAGGCCTTCGATTTCAAACAGTGCGTGACGATGGTGAAGGCCACGGGGAGAAAGGCGGCGAACCTGCATCAGCTCCGCGACGGCCTTGCCGCGGTGGCCGGCAGTTCGATCTTTCACCACACCTATCAGTACTTTCTCAAGAGCCACATCATGGAGTACACCAACGACTTTGCCCAGTGGGCGGGGGAAAACCTGGAGGAACGCGTCCTGGCCGAACATCTGTCGAACATCGACCCCTATGATTTTCCCGATGTCGAGGGCCTCAGAACAGCACTGGTCGGGGCCGTCGATGACTACCTCCGTCAATTTCCCGAGCCCCGCGGCGCCATGCCGGGGGAAGAGTTCTTCTTCAACGAGACGGTGACCATCATCTTTCCCGCAGGCGTGCGGGCGCAGAACCTCGCCGAATTCCTGATGGCGATCAAATACATCGACAGCAGTTCTCTCTACTACCATTTCTTCGACGCCCGCCAGCGCCTGGGACGGGATGATTTTTCGGCATGGTTCGAAGGGGGGCTGGGAAAAAGCGGTCTGGCTGGCAAGGTACGGTCTATCGACCCTTTCATGCACAGTCTGGACGGGATCCGGGAACATATCACGTCGGCCGTCGAGGAGGAAGTGCGGAAGGACATGGAAGCCTCCGGGGTGGCTACATGATCGACATCTACAAAGGCATAGCGCCGAAGAGCGACATCGTCCTGCTCCAGAAGCTCGGCGAGGCCCTCAGGGGCCGGACATTCCTGCACATCAATTCGACGCGCGAAGGGGGCGGGGTGGCGGAGATCCTGCACCGCATGGTCCCGATCCTCCGGGACCTGGGCCTCGACGCGCGCTGGGAGGTCATCAGGGGCGACGCGAGATTCTATGACACGACGAAGAAGATCCACAACGCGCTCCAGGGGAACGAAGAGCGCATCACCGCGGACATGTGGGCCCATCACTACGAGGTGAACAGGAAGAACGCGGAGACTCTCGCTCTTGATGCAGATGCCGTCCTGATCCACGATCCGCAGCCAGCGCCGCTCATCGAATTCAGAAAACGGGGGGTCTGGTTCTGGCGCTGCCACATCGACGTGTCGAATCCCCGTACCGACGCGTGGAACGCTGTCAAGCGCTACAGTGAACGCTACGACGCAGCCGTCTTCTCCGTGGCGAAGTTCGCCCGGTCGATGGGCATCGACGAGTACATCATCCCGCCTTCCATCGATCCTGTGAGCGACAAGAACCGTGACCTTTCCGTCGATGAGATCGACCAGGCCGCGGCCAAACATAACATCCCCCGGGACCGGCCCGTGCTGCTCCAGGTGTCACGGTTCGATGTGTTCAAGGATCCCATCGGCGTGATCAAGGCCTACCGTCTGGTGAAGAAGTACAACGACTGCGTCCTCGTCCTGGCCGGCAGCCCTGCCACGGACGATCCCGAGGGGGAGGCGGTGCTGGCTGAGGTCCGCGAGTACGCAGCCGGCGATCCGGACATCATTATCCTGCTCCTTCCTCCCTTTAGCGACAAGGACATCAACGCGCTCCAGCGCCTTGCAGCGATCGTGCTCCAGAAGTCGCTCAAGGAGGGCTTCGGACTGACGGTGTCCGAAGCCATGTGGAAGCAGAAGCCGGTGCTCGGCGGGGCGGTGGGCGGTATCCCGACCCAGGTCGTTCACGGGGTCACCGGGTTCCTTGTCCATTCCCCCGAGGGAGCGGCATTCCGCATCCGCCAGCTCCTGAACAATCCCGACATGGCGAAGCGAATGGGGGAACAGGGCAGAGAGTACGTGAGGAACAACTTCCTGATCACGCGTCAGGTGCGGGATTATCTGGCGGTCTGGTATGCGGCCGAGCACAAAGGCCGAAGTGACCTCGAACTGTAGCCTTCGCCCGCCGAGTGCCAGCAAAGGCTCTCCGCTGACCGGGCCGGGTGAGAAGGGCGCTCCGAGAAAGGCTCTATGATGACCGGAATTGGTGCGATCTATGATCAGCGGGCGTCCCGGTGCCGATTCCGGGTGTGGGCCCCGTTTCGGGAGAGCGTCGAGGTGAAGATCATCTCCCCCGGAGAGCGGGTCCTCCCGATGGAGAAGGACGGGCGCGGCTACTGGCGCGCGGAAATGAACGACCTTCTTCCGGGAGCGCGGTATCTCTACCGCCTCGACGACGAACGGGAGCGTCCCGACCCTGCTTCCCGGTCCCAGGCCGACGGTGTCCA
>JBAIYC010000411.1:0-8230 GCA_037916085.1 Nitrospirota bacterium
ACGAGTTCCTCGTCTTCGGGTATACGCAGTCATATGGTGGAAAGATCCAGGACCGTAATAGTGCATTTCAGTACCAGGATCTGCTTCTTATAAAGCTCGACAGCAGCGGAAATACTATTTGGCAGAAGGTCAAAGGGAACCGGCCGTTGGCGAGCGACTTCGGCAATGCGGTCTGTGCCGTCTCAGACGGCGGCTTCGCCGTCTCGGGCAGCAGCGGCGGCAACGTGCTGGTCGCGAAGTTCGATAAGAACGGCGACACCATCAACCTCGGCGATACCGACCTCAGCATTACGGTGCCGGAGAAGATGGGCATCATTACTCCCGGCAACGCGGTGGACGTAGCGTCTGCCGGCGTGACGGCGATCATGGAGCCGCGCACTGTCGGCGCCAACGCGGTCGACCTGCTGATCGCGACCCTCAGGGGTCAGCCTGACACCAGCTTCTGCTCTAGCGGGAGCTACGCGTTCGATCCTCCTCCGACGGTTACGTCGCCGAGCACAACCCTTTCGTTTGCCAATTGCGAAACGGGTACTGTTGGAGATTCGACGACACTGAACGGCAGCGCAAGCATTAACGTTACCTCGTTCAGCTACAATTTTGTTACGCAACCGACTTACACGATCCAGACGAGGATTGCGAACATCGATATCACAGCCGTCGAGACGGGCGGGACGTTGTCGAGTTCGATAAAAGGCGGCATGCTTTTCTATCGCGTAGACAGGGATGGTCAGAAGAGCGAAAAATCACAGTCGATTGACACGCCCGCAACGACGCTCACGTTCAGCGAGAGCGATGGGTCCACCACCAGAACACGTGTGTTAGGACCGTTCATCATGCGGGATGTGGTGACTGCAGCGGGGGCGTATGCTTTTGGCAGTGTGGCAGGGGACTCGGCAACGGTGGATTCCGGACTTGGACCGCTTCTTGTCACGTTCTCTTCGACGACTGCGCCTGTTTACGGACCGAGCCTGGGCTCTGCTCCTGTCAGCGGGAGTTTCCTGGTGACCGCTCCGTCGGACAGCAGTAATCTCTCGGTAACGATAACCAATGGCAGTGCCACGATTGCAATCGATACGGACGGCAACGGTACGGTCGATGGAACGGTCTCCGTCCCATGGGACTTCCTTGATTGAGCTCGGTGCACGTGACCGAGCTGCAGGGCGTCGGGTAGGAGATTCAGACCCGGCGTCCCGCCGCATTTGGAAGAGGGGTTTTTCCGCGAAGGCAGTTACGATTTTGTAACTGCCTTTTCTTTGTCAGCAGTGGTCTGAGGCCAAAGCCGCTGTCCGCTCTGTTCCGGACGGGTGCTGCCATCCTCCACCGGTTTTCTGTTCCATGCCCGACAGGAGTGTCGCCCGCTGATTCGACGACGGGTATAGTTGCATGGTTTCTTGACATCGCAAGAATGGGTGATATACTTGAATCACACACAAAAAAAGTATAGAGAAAAGAGGCGATGATCATGACAACAAAAAAGATCCTTTTCGGTCTGGGCGTCCTGATGCTCGTCTTTTCAGGATACGCCTATGCAGACAGCAGAGACGTGGCTTTGACAAATGGCGTTACGGTATTTGATACCGTAGCGATCTTCGATGCCGGTCCGATCGCGCTTGCCAGCAGTGAGAGAGAAGGAGCTGCGGATATAGTTCTCGCGAACGGGATCACCCAGGACGGGTATGGCCTGTGGTTCGATATCGGGATGGTCCCATCTGGTCCGATCGCCGATTCGATGGAATATGGTTCGGCTGCAGGCGGGATGTCGCCTGACGGTCTGCTGGACATCCACAATGGGGTCACGGATTTCACCGGTGGCCCGCAGGCCGATTGACCGTTTTACCTAGTTCCGCTGAACGCGCCGGTGCGTTTCCGTGCGGTCATAACACCAGCGAACATCTATCAAGAGCAGGCTCTGTCGAGCCTGCTTTCTTTTTGTCTTCAATCTTGTCTTCAATCGTCCGCCCCTCGACAAAAATGTCGTATCTTTTCATTGTCCACTACTCGCCGTCCCTCCGTCCGGATGAGGGCCGCAAAACGTGTTATCATTGATTTAGCAGATTCAAAATTCATGGACCGGCTTCTTTACGGAGTGGAACGCATGAACGATCAGGACCTTCGGAGGAAGTAATCTCCCTCCGCCGTGGATTGGATGCAGGTTCCGCTCCAGTCCGGGCGCAGAAGTCCCGCGTTCTTGCCGTCGGCCGCTCTCCTTTCCTCGCAGCACTCTTCTCGTCCGAGACGCCCCCGACAAGGCTCAAGTAAGGACCTTTCCCCGGCAAAGCCCAGCCGGCTCAGTTGAGGAGCGAATGACGTGGCTCAATTGAGGCCTTTCAGCTTTCTTGCCGTAGCGCTGGTCGTAAGCAGTTGCGCCGTCGGCCCCGATTTCCGGGTGCCCGAGGCGCCGGCTGCCAAGACCTACACTTCAGCAGCGCTCCCGGCAGAGACAGAAACGGCTCCCGGCAAGGCGGGCGCAGCCCAACGTTTCATCTCCGGGGAGGACATCCCATCCCAGTGGTGGACACTTTTCCATTCCCCGGCGCTCGACCAGCTGATCAAGCAGGCGCTCAAGGACAGCCCGACGCTCGAAGCTGCCCAGGCGGCCCTCCGGCAATCCCAGGAAGAGCTACGGGCCCGCACCGGCTCGGCCCTCTTCCCGTCGATCGACGCGCAGGGCATCGTGACGCGTCAGAAGATATCGGGAGCCGCATTCGGCCAGCCTAACACCCGCTTTAGCCCCTTTACTCTCTACAACGCGTCCGTCAACGTGACCTACACGCTCGATGTCTTCGGGGGAGCGCGCCGGGAACTGGAAGGGCTCCGGGCGCAGGTCGAATACGAGAAGTTCCAGCTCGAGGCCGCTCACCTCGCGCTGACGGCGAACATCGTTACGACCGCAGTGTTGGATGCCTCGTTGCGGGCTCAGATCCAGGCGACCCGCGACATCGAAAAGGCGCAGGCAGAACAGCTGTCGATGGTGGAGCGCCAGTTCCAGGTGGGCGCTGCTGCGCGCACCGATGTTCTGCTCCAGCAAGCCAAGCTTGCCCAGACACGCGCATCCCTGCCGCCCCTGGAAAAGGCTCTCGCCCAGAACCGCCATCAGCTTGCCGTCCTGGCAGGGCGGCTGCCTGCTGACGCGGCCCTCCTGCCCGAATTTGACCTGACCGCCTTTGACCTTCCGCAGCAGCTGCCGGTGAGCCTGCCGTCCTCGCTGGCACGCCGGAGGCCCGACATCCGCGCCGCGGAGTCCGTGCTGCATGCGGCGAGCGCCCAGGTCGGCGTGGCAACGGCGAACATGTACCCCCATATCACTCTCACCGGCGGCTACGGGTCTACTGCGGAGACGACGGGCACGCTCTTTTCCGCCGGAAGCGCGGTCTGGAACCTCGGGGCCGGTCTCACACAGCCGTTGTTCCATGGCGGCGAACTGGCCGCGAAGAAACGGGCCGCAGTAGCGGCCTATGACGCCGCTGCTGCCGCCTATCGTCAGTCCGTCCTGCAGGCGTTCCAGAACGTAGCGGACGTGCTGCGCGCACTTGAGCTGGACGCACAGGCGCTCAAGTCGCAGGCGGATGCGGAGACGGCGGCGCGGGACAGCCTGGAAACGGCGCGGGAGCAGTACAAGCTCGGTGCTGCGAGCCACCTTGCGATCCTGCTCGCCGAGGACCAGTACGAGGCGGCGAAGATCGGCCTGGTGCAGGCGGAGGCCCTCCGCTTTGCGGACACGGCCGCGCTCTTCCAGTCGCTCGGAGGAGGCTGGTGGAACGAGGCGAAAGAAGATACAGCGGCAAAGATGAACAAGGAATGAACAAGACTGTTTACCACGGAGTCGACGGAGGAAACCAAAAAGCTAATCCTTTGACTCTGGTTTCATTAGGCCAAGATTTAATTTCTTTTGACGTCTCCGTGACTCCGTGGTGAAAAGATGTAGAAGGAGAACATCCTATGACCAGGAAAATGATCATCATGCTGGCAGCGGTCAGCGTCGTCTTCGGCGGCGTGTTCGGCTACCACGCCCTTGCCGCCAAGATGAACAAGAAGTACATGTCCCGGGGCTTCCCGCCGGTCGTCGTGACGGCGATCAAGGCCGAGCTCGCGCCGTGGCAGCCCCAGCTGAACGCTGTGGGCAGCCTGCGGGCCTTTCGCGGCGTGGACGTGACGAGCGAGATCGACGGAATGGTGCGCGCGGTGCGCTTCCGGCCGGGCGAGGAGGTCAGCGAGGGACAGGTCCTGGTGGAGTTGAACACGGACGCCGACATCGCCCATCTCCGTGCGCTCGAGGCCGCCGCCGATCTTGCGAACACGACCTATGAGCGGGATAAGAAGCAGCTCGAGATCCAGTCGGTCAGCCAGGCGGTTGTCGATGCCGACGCAGCGGACCTTCGGACCAAGCGGGCCCAAGTGGCCGAGCAGAGGGCGATCGTGGAAAAGAAGACCATCCGGGCTTCCTTCGGCGGGAAGCTCGGGATCAGCACGGTCAACCCGGGGCAGTACGTGAAGGCAGGCGACAAGCTGGTGACGCTCCAGTCGCTCGATTCGCTCCTGGTGGACTTCTACCTGCCGCAGCAGCAGCTGTCGCAGGTGGCCGTCGGCCAGGGGATCACGGTCACGACAGACAGCTATCCGGGGAAGACCTTCACGGGCAAGGTGACGGCCATCAATCCGAAGGTCGACCCCGATACGCGGAACGTCCAGATCGAGGCGACTGTCGCCAATCCCGGCCACAAGCTGCTGCCCGGCATGTACGGCACGGTTGCCGTGAAAGCCGGCGGCATTCAGCGTTTCCTTACGGTGCCGCAGACCTCTGTGGCCTACAATCCCTACGGAGAGACGGTCTATCTGGTCACGGAAGGAGGCAAAGGTCCTGACGGGAAGCCGCAGCTTATCGCGAAGCAGACCTTCGTCACGACCGGGGCGACGCGGGGCGACCAGGTGGCGGTGCTCACCGGGATCGCCGAGGGGGACATGGTGGTCTCCAGCGGGCAACTGAAGCTCAGGAATGGAAGCCCGGTGATCGTGAACAACAAGATCCAGCCGGAGAACGAGGAGGCACCGAAGCCGGTGGACGAGTGAGAAAATCCGATTGCCACGGAGTCACGGGACAGGGAGAAGAAAGAACAAGAATCGAGTCTCATGATCCTCTTAAGTCTTAAGTCTTAAGTCCGGACTGGCATCGTCCTTGAAGTCCTCCGTGACTCAGTGTCTCCGTGGTGAAAGAGGTGTTGACGTTCAACTCTAATTCAACTCTAAGAAGGTGATCCCATGCATTTCACTGACCTCTTCATCAAGCGTCCCGTGCTGGCCACGGTGGTCAGCCTGCTGATCCTTGTGCTCGGGCTGCGGTCCGTGGGGCTCCTGCCGATACGCCAGTACCCGTTCACCCAGAACGCGGTGGTCACTATCCAGACCATCTATTACGGAGCGGACCCGGCGCTCGTGGCGGGATTCATCACCACGCCGCTGGAGAACTCCATCGCCCAGGCGAACGGGATCGACTACCTCACATCGACGAGTACGCAGGGCGTCAGCACGATCCAGGCGAACCTGCGGCTGAACTATGACCCGAACAAGGCGTTGACCGAGATCAACACGCGGGTGAATGCGGTCCTGAACCAGCTGCCCCGGGACGCCCAGCAGCCCGTGATCACCATCGCTATCGGCGAGACCATCGACTCCATGTACATCGGTTTTTCGAGCAAGGTGCTGCCGACGAACAAGATCACCGACTACCTGATCCGGGTGGTGCAGCCGAAGCTCCAGGCCGTGGACGGCGTTCAGACCGCCGAGATCCTGGGCAAACGGCAGTTCGCGCTCCGGGCCTGGCTCGATCCCAAGAAGATGGCTGCCTATGGGCTGACGGCATCGGATGTGAGCACGGCGCTGGCGAACAATGATTTCATTTCCGCGCTTGGCAGGACGCGAGGAGAGATGGTGACCGTGAACCTGACCGCCGACACGAGCCTCCACTCGGTGGAAGAGTTCAGGAATCTCGTCATCCGCTCCCGGAACGGCGCCTACGTGCGCCTGGGTGACGTGGCAAACGTGACCCTTGGCTCGGAGGACTACAACACGCAGGTGAGCTTCGACGGCAACAGCGCGGTCTACATCGGCATCAAGGTCGCGCCCACGGCCAACCTGCTCACCGTGATCGACGGCGTCCGGAAGGCCTTCCCGTCAGTGCAGCAGCAGTTGCCTGCGGGGCTGGACGGCCGCATCGTCTACGATGCGACGAAGTATGTGAACAGCTCCATCCGCGAAGTGATCATCACGCTGGTCGAGGCGCTCCTCATCGTTACGCTCGTCATCTTCCTTTTCCTCGGGACGGTCCGGTCGGTCATCATCCCGACCATCGCCATGCCGCTGTCCCTGATCGGCGCGTTCTTCATCATGCTGGTCCTGGGATACACCATCAACCTCCTGACGCTCCTGGCCCTGGTGCTTGCCATCGGCCTGGTCGTCGATGATGCGATCATCGTCGTCGAGAACGTGCACCGCCACATCGAGGACGGCAGGCGTCCCCTCGAGGCCGCGCTCGAGGGCGCCCGCGAGCTGGCCGGTCCGATCATCGCCATCTCGGTGGTCCTGATCGCAGTCTATGTTCCCATCGGTTTCATGGGGGGCCTCACCGGCGCGCTCTTTACCGAGTTCGCCTATACCCTGGCGGGCGCCGTGGCCGTATCCGCGGTGATCGCGCTCACGCTCTCTCCCATGATGAGCTCGCGGTTCCTCCGGCCCGCGAGCCATGACGGGCAGAACAGGTTCGCCGCCTGGATCGACCGGCGCTTCGGCGACCTGCGGCGGGGATACGAGTGGGCGCTCAAGGGGGTGCTGGCATCGCTGCCGGTCGTTGCCGTGTTCAGCATCGTTGTTCTGGTGAGCATCTATTTCCTCTATGCGTCATCCAAGCACGAACTGGCGCCGGACGAGGACCAGGGGATCATCATCAGCCTCGCGACAGCCGCTCCGAACGCAACCCTGGAGCAGACCCGGCTCTCGACCCGGCAGATCTACGAGACCTACGCGTCCTATCCCGAGACGGACCACGTGTTCCAGCTGGACGGCCTCTTCGGGTTGAACTCCGGCGTCGCCGGCATGGTGACGAAGCCCTGGGACGAGCGGAAACGGACGACCATGCAGCTCCTACCCGACGTGCAGGGCCGCCTCTTCGGCATCCCCGGGGCGCGCATCGTGGCGTTCCTGAGGCCGCCCCTTCCCGGGAGCAGCGGACTTCCCGTCCAGTTCGTGATCGGGACGACAGAGCCCTATGACCGGCTGAACGACGTCTCGTCGGCATTCATGGACAAGGCCCGCCAGACCGGGATGTTCGCCTACCTGGACAGCGATCTCAAGATCGACAGGCCGCAGACCACCGTAGAGATCGACCGGGACAAAGCGGCCCAGCTTGGGCTCTCCATGCGCGATGTGGGCAGCGCGCTTGGCTCCCTGCTCGGCGGCGGTTACGTCAACTACTTCAGCCTTGCCGGCCGGTCCTACAAGGTCATTCCCCAGGTGAAGCGGCAGGACCGGCTGAATGCGCGGCAACTGCAGGATTACACCATCACCACGCCGGGCGGAGGGACCGTTCCGCTCTCGACGATCAGCACGCTCAAGACCTCGGTCGTGCCGGAATCGCTGAACCATTTCCAGCAGCTCAACTCGGCGACGATCTCCGGCGTCACGCTGCCGGGCATCACGCAGGGCGAGGCGCTCCAGACGCTCCAGAATCTCGCGAAGACCACCCTGCCCCAGGGGTACAGCATCGATTATGCGGGCCAGTCGCGCCAGTATGTACAGGAGTCGAGCGCGCTCATGGTCACGTTCTTCTTCTCGCTCATCATCATCTTCCTCTCGCTGGCGGCGCTGTTCGAAAGCTTCCGCGACCCGGCCATCATTCTGGTCGCCGTGCCGCTGTCGATCTGCGGAGCGCTCATCTTCATCAGCCTGGGCGTGGGAGGAGCCAGCCTGAACATCTACACCGAGGTGGGACTGGTGACGCTCATCGGCCTCATCAGCAAGCACGGGATACTCATTGTGCAGTTCGCGAACGACCTGCAGCGGGCGGGGAAGCCCAAGCGGGAGGCGATCGAGACGGCTGCGGCCATCCGGCTTCGTCCCATCCTGATGACCACGGCGGCCATGGTGCTGGGCGTGCTGCCGCTCGTGACCGCGTCGGGCGCGGGCGCGGCCGGGCGGTTCAACATGGGGCTCGTGATCATGACCGGCATCGCGATCGGCA
>JBAIYC010000412.1:0-2840 GCA_037916085.1 Nitrospirota bacterium
TGCGCGCCTTGCGGTTCACCAGCACGAGCTTGCCGAGGCCGGGGAGCGTGAAGGAGTTCTTCGCTTCCTTGTATGCGAGCGCTGCAAGGTCCTCCAGGATCTGCACTGCAAGCTTCTTCTTGATGTCTGCCTTCTTCGCGATGTGGTCCGCAATCTGCGACTTCGTCATGGCTTTTGCCATACTTCCTCCTTCTTCCCCTTAAGAATTTATTAAAGTACCAACTGTATCAGCAGTTGTTGGCTTTATTTCAACAAAAGTATATCTACTCTCCTTCAAAATAGCAAGGGAAATCTTCTCGGAAAGAAGCGCTTCCGGTCGCGCAATGCGCAGCGCTGTCATCCGCCGGAACCGCCGCGTCACAAGCTGTCTCCGCCTGCTTTGCCGTTGACTTTTTCCCGGCGTTTATGCTACGTTGTCACGTGCGGCGTGACTGCCGCGGCACATTTTCCCGAGGAGGGCAACGGTACATGGCAACCAAAACGAACTTCATTCTGAAGGTGCAGGATGCGAAGCTCGCCGATGTACAGAAGGCGCTCAAGGACGCGAACATCAACGTCGTGAGCATCATGGAGATCCACAAGGAAGAGGCGTGACCGCCGTACGCCCATGAAAGTCACACTCACGGAACTGGAAGAGGCCGCACGGGTCCTTGGTATCAAGGTCACCTATGACGACCTCAAGACCTCAAAGGGCGGGTCCTGCAGGGTCATGGAAACCCGGCGCATCCTGATCAACAAGCACCTGCACACCCACGAGAAGGCCTCGCTCCTAGCGCGGGAGCTCGGCAGGTTCGACCTTGCCGGATGGGAGCTTCCCGAACGGGTGCGCAAGAAGATCGAAAGCGAAGCGGAAACGCTGGGAGAACGCCTCAAGCCGTCTGCGTAGCGCCCATCAGCTCCGCCGGGAACAGAGGTCCGGCGGTCCGCCCGGAAAAGCGAGGCAGCGATGAACACCGTTCGGGTCATACTTCTCCTGCTCGGTCTCCCCGTCCTCCATGGCTGTACCTACGCAATATCCTCCGATGTGCTCCGGCAAGCCGACCGCAGCGTAACCTTCAAAGAGCTCCAGGCGGACCCTGATGTCCAAGGGGGCAAGACCGTCATCCTCGGCGGCACGATCGTGTCGATCGTGAACCGGAAGGAAGGCACGCTCATCGAGATCGCGGAGAAGGCACTCGACTACTGGGGCAAGCCGATCCGTACCAAAAAGAGCGGCGGCCACTTCCAGGTCCTTTCTGCCCGTCCTCTCGACACAATGCTCTATGCACCCGGCCGCGACGTCACCGTCGCCGGAGAAGTGGTCATTCCCGAGAACCGTCCGCCTGCCGACAGGGAATCCCCGCTTGTATTCCTTCGCGCCAGGGAGCTGAAGATCTGGCCGCGCGAACGGCTCGGCTGGGACCAGTCTCCCTGGACGGACCCGCTCTACAATATGTATTCTCCCGAGATGCCGTCTCCCACAGGGCAACATGACTACTGACTGGTCACGGCTGGAACGACGCCCCTTTCCTTAGATCCGGTGTCTGAGCGCCATGGCCGCGGCCGCCGCGACCCTTCATGCCGCTCAGTTCCCGAAGACCCCATGGTATACTAAGTACATGAAGATGCGAAACGTCATTCCGGGACTGACGGCATGCATCGCTGTCCTGGCGCTCGCGGCCTGTTCACCGCCTTTTTCCCGCGAGCTGCTCGACCGCGTCGACCAGAAGATCGCCTACGCCGACCTGCAGAATGAACCCGAGCGGTTCCGGGGCAAGTATCTGATGCTCGGCGGCCTCATCGTCGAGGCGAAGAACCTCAAGGCAGGAACGCAGCTCGAGGTCCTCCAGCAGCCGCTTGACGGCAGGGGCCGTCCGATCCCGTCCGATGAGACCGGCGGGCGCTTTCTGGTCGTCACCGAGCAGTTCCTCGACACGGCCGTTTTCCAGCGCGGCAGGGAAGTGACGGTCATCGGCGAGGTGGCAGGGCAGCAGACCCAGCCGCTGGGCCAGATCGAGTACCGGTATCCCGTCCTCAAGGCGAAGGATGTCCACCTCTGGTCACCGAACGGCGGTCCGCGGTTCTCCGTCGGCGTCGGTGTCTACCACGGGTTCTGATCCCGGCAGAATCGAGAGAAGAGAGGTCGCTATGAAAAAAGGCCAGCAGCTCCTGCTCTACCTCCTCCTGTTCCTTGCGGTCCTCAGCCTCTTCCGGACGTTCTCCACCCAGCCCGTCGAAGAGATCAAGTACAGCAAGTTCAAGTCGCTCCTTGCAGCGAAGCAGGTGAAGGACATCGTGATCACGAGCGAAAACATTCGCGGCACGATGCGCGAGGACGACAAGGACAAGGCCTTCCAAACCGTTAGGATCGAGGACCCCGACCTGGTCAAGGACCTTGCGGCAAGCGGCGTCTCTTACGAAGGTAAGGTCTCGGACAACTGGATGAAGGACCTCTTCCTGACGTGGATCATCCCGCTGGTCATCCTCGTGGTGATCTGGAGCTTCGTGTTCCGCCGGATGAGCGCCGGCGGTCCCGGAGAAACTTTCATGAGCTTTGGAAAGTCGCGCGCCAGGATCTACGGCGAAAGCGACGTCAAGGTCACGTTCAACGATGTGGCCGGCGTGGAGGAGGCGAAGGAAGAGCTGCTGGAGGTCGTCGATTTCCTGAAGACGCCCGACAAATTCACCCGCCTGGGAGGGCGCATCCCCAAGGGCGTCCTGCTCGTTGGTCCTCCCGGCACTGGCAAGACGCTCCTGGCCCGAGCGGTGGCCGGAGAGGCCAAGGTCCCCTTCTTCTCCATGAGCGGCTCGGAGTTCGTCGAGATGTTCGTGGGCGTGGGCGCCTCCCGCGTTCGCGACCT
>JBAIYC010000413.1:0-5531 GCA_037916085.1 Nitrospirota bacterium
AGGGAAGGAGAACCTCTATCTGTACATCGAGCTCGGACTCCATCCCCACAAGATCGGCGAGGAGGCGAGCGTGCCGCTTGCGCAGTTCTCGCTCGAAGGCAAGGGCCGCAAGGACCTTCGGTATGCCCGCGTCCGCGCCCTGCGGGAGGGCGCCGTGTTCTCGGTCGTGCCGGTGGGCGATGTGCCGCCGCTCCTGCCTGCCCTGAGAACGATCTCCGATGCATGGCTTTCGGCGAAAAACACGCGCGAGAAGCGGTTCTCCCTGGGGTATTTCGATGAGAACTACCTGAAGGAGTTCCCCCTGGCCCTTGTCAGGATCGGCGAGGACATCGTTGCATTCTCGAATATCTGGGAGGGCGCGGACAGGGAGGAGCTTTCCATCGACCTGATGCGCCACGTTCCCGGCATGCCGCACGGGATCATGGAATTTCTTTTTGTGGAGCTCATGCTCTGGGGCCGGGAGCGGGGCTATCGCCGTTTCAACCTGGGGATGGTGCCTCTGGCAGGTCTGGAGGACCGGGCGCTTGCCCCGCTCTGGAACCGTCTGGGCGCGCAGATATTCCGCCACGGGGAGCACTTCTACAACTTCAGGGGGCTGCGGCAGTTCAAGGAGAATTTCGATCCTGAGTGGGAGCCGAAATATCTCGTCCTGCCCCGGGGGTTCCTGCTTCCCCGGGTCCTGGCGAACCTTGCGACCCTCATATCGGGAGGGTTCATGGGAGCGCTCGGCAAATGAGACGAACAGTCGGCCTTTTGGTCATCCTGGCGGTGATGCTGTCCTGCCCGTTCGCTGCTCGTGCGGGGGAAGAGTCGTTCTCCTTCGGCCCGTTCGGGAGGGTCCACCTGTACGGCGGTTCCCCCTCCTCCGGCGTGGTGCTCTTTGTGTCCGGAGACGGCGGATGGAACAAGGGCGTCGTTTCCATGGCGCGCGAGCTCGCCCGTCGCGGTTCGCTCGTTGTTGGCGTTGACATCAGGCCGTACCTCGATCACCTCGGTTCGCGGGGCGAAGCGTGCGCATACCCCGCGGCGGACTTCGAGGCCCTGAGCAAGTATGTGCAAAAGCGGAGGAAACACCCCCGGTACACGCTGCCCGTGCTCGTGGGCTATTCGTCGGGAGCCGCGCTGGTCTACGCAGTGCTGGCCCAGGCTCCGCCGAACACATTCCGCGGCGGCATCAGTCTGGGGTTCTGTCCCGAGCTGGTGCTTCGGAAGCCGCTCTGCAAAGGACAGGGCCTCGAATCAAAACCCGGCATGCCCGGAAGGGGCGTACTGTTCCTTCCGGACTCCAGCCTTTCAACTCCCTGGATCGTCCTGCAGGGAACGATCGACGAGGTCTGCAGCGTGGACGAGGCGCGCTCCTTCGTAAACAAGGTTCCCGACGCCGACATCATCGTCCTGTCGAAGGTGGGGCACGGCTTTGCGGTGGCGAGAAACTGGCTGCCCCAGTTCGAGAAGGCCATGCAGCGTCTGGAACACGTCGGGGCGGAGACGGGGAGCTCCGCCCTGAGCGACCTGCCGCTCATTGAGGTTCCCGCAGAAGGAGGAGGGTCGGACCTCCTTGCCGTGATCGTTTCGGGCGACGGCGGCTGGGCGGGACTGGACCGGGAGGTCGGCGGCGAGATCGCCCGGCGCGGCATCCCGGTCGTAGGTCTGAACGCGCTCCAATATTTCTGGACAGCGCGAACGCCCGAGGGCGCGTCCGGGGACCTTGCAAGGATCCTTCGCCACTACCTGCGCGCGTGGAACAGAAGGGACATCCTCCTGATCGGCTATTCCCTGGGAGCGGACGTCCTCCCCTTCCTGGCGAACCGTCTGCCCGCGGACCTGCTCGAGCGCGTGCGGGAGATCGCCCTGCTCGGTCCGGGCAGGAGTGCGGAGTTCGAATTCCACCTGACGGAGTGGCTGTTCGGCTCGAGCGATGCGGCAGCACGGCCGGTCCTGCCCGAGGTCGAGAAGTTGCGCGGAACAAAGATCCTCTGCGTATACGGCAGGGAAGAGCAGAAGAGCCTCTGTCCGGAGCTGGAGCAGGACCTCGCCGAAGCGGTGCGCATTCCCGGAGGCCATCATTTCGGCGGGAAGTACGAAGCAATAGCGGCATTGATCCTTCGCACGACCGCCGGCAGGTAAGGGTCTCGACCTGCCGGAGCATGAAGCAGAAAGGAGCCGTCACAATCGTGGGGTCGAGTGAACGAAACCGTCCGTCGCCGGCCTGCGGGGCACTTTTCTCCGCGCTCTTCGCCGTGCTTGTCCAGCTCCTCCTGTCATCGGCCGCTTCATCCGAATCCTACCCCTATGACAAGGTGCGCGAGGTCATCGGAAGCATCGGCACGTACACGGTACGGAACAGCGAATCCCTGTACGAGATCGCCCGGACCTACAAGACCGGTTTCAACGAGATCGTTGCCGCAAATCCCGGCGTTGATCACTACGTGCCGGCTCGGGGCACAACGCTTGTTCTGCCGACCGCCTGGATACTTCCCGACGCCGCCAGGACGCCGGGCATCGTCATCAATCTTTCCGAGATGCGGCTCTACTATTTCTTCATCAGGAACGGCAGAAGCCTGGTCAAGACCTACCCCGTCGGTATTGGGGACGAGGGAACCGACACGCCGCTCGGGACGTTCACGGTCATCGAGAAGATCGCGCACCCTTCATGGTATGTGCCGGCGTCGATCAGAAGGGAAAAGCCCGAGCTGCCCGCGGTGGTCCCGCCTGGACCGGACAACCCCATGGGCTCCCATGCGCTGCGGCTCTCCAAGAGAACGATCCTGATCCACGGGACCGATGTGCCCTGGGGCATCGGCCGGCGGGTCAGCCACGGCTGCATCCGGCTCTACCCGGAGGATATCGTTGAGTTGTACAGGCTGGTCCCCCGGTCGACCCGGGTGACGATCGTCCGACAGCCGGTGAGGATCGGTGTTTCGGGCGGCCGCGTGTACATCGACATGAGCGACAATGCCGCCCTGAAGGGATATGACGCCAAGACCGCGGCATGGACCCTTCTGGAGGAGAAGGGCCTTGTTTCGAAGGTGGACACCGACAAGCTTGAAGCGGCGATAGCGGACTGGCGGGGACTTCCGGTGGATATCACCGGTGAGAGATAGCGCGGGGCCCGGCAGGCGCCGGCCCCGCTGACGGACCAGCGTTATTTCTTCTGCATCAGCTCGAACTGCTTGGCGGATTTCTTTTCTGCGGTTTCGGCTTTCTTCTCCGCGCTCGCCGCCGCCTTTTGCGCCGCGTCAGCCTTGAGGGCTGCCTCATCAGCCTTTGTAGCGGCCGCTTCAGCCTTCGTCGCGGCGGCTTCAGCGCGCGCGGCGGCCTCGTTGGCCTTATTCACCTGGGCGTCGAGCGAAGGGGCCTCGACCTTCTCCAACTTGCCGACCCGGTCCTCCAGTGCAGAGATGCGCGAATTGAGCGCCTCCGTGCTCGCACAACCGTAGGTGAACAGAAGGATGATACCGACAGCTGCAGCAGATACACGTCCTTTCATGTGATGCTCCTCCTTTCGGTGTCAAGTCGATCCATCCATCTATGTAGAAAAAGGAGGCATTCACCTCCTTCTCGGTGTGAACACAAGCAAAGGGACCGTAACTTCTGTGGTACTTTGAGTATAGCACACCTGCGCATGACAACTGTCTTCCGCGGCCGGAAGGTCCTCTTTGCAGACCCCATCAGGCTCCAAGAGGCGATCAGCATCGCTCTGAAACGTTCTCGGCAGCGGGACGCCGCCTGCCGCATGATAGGTCACGGAAACGGCCGACATCGACGTCGTGCGCGGTCTCCCGCAGGCGGGAGATGAGAAAATTTCAGAAACGAGCAGAGTGAAATGCCCGCGGGAACAGCGCGACCCCGGCCGGCCGCCCGTCCTTTCGTAAAGCGTTCCTCATGGCAGATACCTTTCTTTCGTAGGATCCTCGTCAACATCTCTACATTCTTTTTGTTCTATCTCGCGATTCTCGGCATTCAAGCGGCCGAAGGCGCCGAACGGGTCCGGCCCTACCTGCCCGTGGTAAAATCATTTCAAGGGCCCATCCTGCTCCTTTTTGGGCGCAGTAGAAGGCCCCGGCCCGGATAGCGAGCTTGGGCGGCGACGGCTGCCGAGGGAAGAAAGGGACGGTGAAAAAAATGAGGAAGCACGCGGGATATGCAAACCGGCTGCTCCTGGTCCTCCTGGGCGTCATGATCGGCGTGCTCGTTGACCGCTTGATGCGTTTCGCTCCCATTCCGCCGTCCGGCATCCCGCGCGCGGCGGTCGGCGATTTTCAGCTCATGGCGGAGGCCTGGAACGCGATCGAACAGCAGTACGTCGATCGACCGAGTGTCCAGACGCAAACGATGACCTACGGCGCGATCAGCGGAATGGTGGATTCGCTGGGTGACACGGGCCACAGCGTCTTTCTGACGCCGCGCATGGTACAGTCCGAACGGACCCTGGAACGGGGAGAATTCGTCGGTATCGGCGCGGAACTCATGATCAAGAACAGGCAGACGGTGGTCGTGGCGCCCATGGACGGGTCGCCCGCGCAAAAGGCCGGTCTTCTTCCCGGCGACATCATTGTCCGAGTGGACGGGAAGAGCGTGGAGGGACTGCCGCTGCCAGATGTCATCTCAAGGATCACCGGGCCTGCCGGCACGCGGGTTTCGCTCACGCTGAAGGACCCGGAAAGCGGAGGCGAACGGACGGTCGGGATCACGCGGGCGCGCCTGGAGATCCCGAGCGTCACCTGGAGCAAGATCCCGGGCACCGACCTTGCTCATCTGCGGATCGCGTTGTTCAGCGAGGGCACATCGGACATGCTGGAAAAAGCTCTTCAGGCGATCGGACGGAGCGGGGCGAAGGGCCTCGTCCTCGATCTGCGGAACGATCCGGGAGGCCTTCTGGACATGGCGGTCGGAGTGACAAGCCGATTCCTGAAGGAGGGGGATGTTCTCCAGGAACGGGATGCGCGAGGGAACATCCGGAAGGTCCCGGCCGAGACCTCCGTCCCCAAGAGCGACCTTCCTCTCGTCGTTCTCGTTAACTCCGGAACGGCAAGCGCGGCCGAGATCGTCGCCGGTGCGCTCCAGGACGCTAAGCGGGCGACCATCGCGGGGGAAACGACCTTCGGTACCGGAACGGTCCTCAAAACGATTCCGCTCTCCGACGGATCGGCGCTGCAGCTCGCTTTCCTGGAATGGCTTACCCCGATGGGCAGGACGATCTGGCATCGAGGCATCACGCCGGACGTCGTGGTCCCGCTTCCCGCCGAAGTCGGACCGCTCGTTCCGGAACAGGAGAAGGGTATGTCCGCGTCGGCGATGCGCGCGGGCGGGGATGCGCAGCTGCTGCAAGCGGTCGCCATCCTGGAGCAGGGGCAGCGGGCCCGCTGAACCCTCTAGTTCCGGGGGCCGCGACCGGGCGCGAAGAGCGAATCGGGAAGCTCGGGGTTCACGTGGTATTCCTTGACGCGGACCTCGCCGATCCGCTGGCCTCCGGCGTAGTTCACGATCCTGAAAGGCAGGAGCCTGCCGTGCACGGACCTCAGGTCGTG
>JBAIYC010000414.1:0-8750 GCA_037916085.1 Nitrospirota bacterium
GGGTTCCTCCCGAAGACCGTGACCCGCCCCTCGTCGGGTTTGAGCAGCCCCAGGATGTGGTAGAGGAGCGTGGTCTTGCCCGAGCCGTTCCCTCCCAGCACGACCACACGCTCGCCCCGGTTCACGATGAAATCCAGACCGCAGATATGGATCTCGGTCGTGTCGGGGTAGATGTGCTTGAGACAGCTGACGGTGACGATGGCATCGCTCACGCTGTGAAAGGAGATCGTGGTGTCCTTTGGCACGGTCACGCTTCTACCTCCAGGCAAGGCTGAGCGCGAGCACGCAGCCTCCCGCTCCCAATGGCAGCCAATCGTGCCGCGTCAGACCGGCCACCGACCTGCCGGCCATACTGCCGCTGTATCCGCGAACCGACATGACGGCGAACAGGCGCTGGGAGCGCTCCACGGCCTGCACGAGCAGGGCACCGATCCCCTTGGCGATGCTCGCGCCGTTCTTCACAAGGTTCCCCGGCGAGAACCCGCCCCGGAGCCGGATGGCCGTGGCGAAATTATGCATCATATCCAGCAGGATGAAAAGTGTCCGGTAGGTCATGAACAGGCCTGCCGCAAGAACCTCCGGAAGCGCCGCGCTCAGCAACGAGAAGATCCTGGGATAGGGTGTGCTCGTGATGAGCATGCCGACGGCGAACGCAGGCGTGACGGCCTTGAGCAGAAGGAGCGCATAGAGCGACGGCCGTCCGCGCAGGCTGAGGGCATAGAACAGCGCGAACACCGCCGCGTAGAACGACAGAAGCATGATGGCGCGCCAGGGGAGCGCGCTCGCTGCGGCAACGACAAGCAGGAAGATGTAGACCGCAGCCAGGGGCAGCGGCTCCCGCGCAAGGATGGCAGCCGCGACCGTGCAGGCGACAAGCAAGAGCTTCGAGCTCACCGATGCGCGATGCAGGGGGCCAGAGCCGTTGGCGGCCCAGTAGTCGACGCGCGTCACGTCGATCATGGCGTGCACCTCGATGCATCCGCCCGGCAGTTTTCCTTATGCAGAACGTGGGCGAGAAGGTCGGGCTTGACGCGGGCAAGGAACCGGATCACAGCGCCGGTGATCAAGCCCTCGACAAGCCAACCCAGCGAACCGAAGAGGAGAACCATGCCGGCAAAGGTCCTGACCGTTGCGCTTACCCCGGCGTGGTGAACGTGAGCCTGTTCCTGTTCGTGCTCATGGGCGAAGGCGGCTGCATCGATCCCGGAGAGTGCCACGATCCCGATCAGGAGCAGGGTTGCCACACAGAGTGCCAGGACCGTCGCGACCGCCGCGCGCCAGAAGACCGGCATGCGGGAGGGCAGGAAGAAGAACAGCGTATGACCGAGCACCGCCTCGGTCCCCAGCAGGATCGTATTGAGGCCAACGACCGTGATCCCGCCGTGGCCCATAAGCGCCAGCATGACATTCACGATAAACGCGGCGACAAAACCGAGCGACGGGCCAAGAAGGATCCCGGCGACGACGGAAAGGTTCAGGTGATAGGCCAGCGGCAGGATCTCCAGGCTCATGGCGACGAGCATTGCGGCAGAGACGGCGCCCAGGAGCGGGATGTTCCTCCGGCGGTCCATGGCCCGGAGCCGGAAGAGAACGAACGCGAGGAAGCCCCCCATAAGGACAAAGCCCGATATCCAGAGCCAGGCCGGCAGGATACCGTCGGGAATGTGCATGTGCGTCACTGCCCGCGCCCATCCTTGTGCGTTGTCTTGATGAAGACGAATCGGCCGGTCCCGCCCACGAAGATGTTCAGGAGCCAGCTCACAATGCTGATCACCAGCGCTCCCCAGAAGGCGGCGTGGAACGTCTCGATGACGAAGCCGGGGACCAGGTCGGAGACGATCTTGAGCATGAAGGCGTTGATCACGAGGGTGAAGAGGCCGAGGGTCAGCAGGTTGATGGGGAGGGTCAGGAGCAGCACTACCGGACGAATGATCGCGTTCACGACGCCCAGGATGCCGGCGGCAAGGATACCCATGCCGATGCTCTGGATCTTGATACCGTCGATCAGCGATGCCGCTACCACGAGCGCCAGCAGGTTGATTGACCAGCGCAGCAGGAATCCGATCATGAAGCCTCCGAAAAAGTGAGGAATACTAGCACAGTTGCCGGGTGATTGCAACCGCGCGGGTTTCCGCCCTCATCCAAGCCCGTCCCCGGATGTTCCCTCACGAACCCTGTCCGACCCGTTTTCGGAGACGCCCGTCTCTTCCAGGGCCGCGAGCCTTTCCAGAAGCCGTTGCAGGCGCTGCCGAACGAGAGCCGTCTTCTCCTTCAGTCTCGCGGCATCCTGCGCCTCTGCGCAGACGGCGTCCCGCTCCCGCTGCAGTTCGCGCACCTGAGCCCGAAGTTCCTTGTTCGCGGCGACCAGCGCGCTCACCCGGCGCTCCACTTCGCTGAACCGCGATGCAAAATCCATCACCCTACCTCCCGCCCGCGGATGCGGGGCAGCTTCCGGTGGCCCGACACACGAGCATGCCGGAGGGAGATGCCGAAGCGGCAGCCGGGACCGTTGTTGACGCTATCGGAGGCTGCGTCGTCATGCCTGATTCGCCGTAGAGCCTGCGGTACTCGGCGTAGTTCCGGAGCACCCTCTTCACGTAGCTCCTCGTCTCCATGTACGGGATCGCCTCCACAAAAGCGACCGGATCGCCCGAATCGACGGAGCTCGCCCACCCGGCGACGGCCTCGGGCCCGGCGTTATAGGCCGCGCTGACGCGGTAGAGATCGCCCTGGAAGCGCTGCATCAGGCGGCTGAGGTACCACGTGCCCACGGTGATGTTCGTATCGGGTTCGAAGAGACGGGACCGGTCGAAGCCCGCGATGCCCGCAGCCCGTGCTATCCACTCGCCCGTCGACGGCATGACCTGCATGACGCCGCGGGCCCCTGCCGGCGAAACGGCATCGGTCCGGAACTGGCTTTCTTCGCGGATAATGGCCGCAACGAAATAGGGGTCCATGCCGTATCTGCGGGACGCGGCGTTGATGCTCGGCCAGAAGCCCTGAGGATAGGCGAGCAGCCAGAGGTCGTCGGGCAGCCTCGGAGAAGGACGTTCGAGGGACCGCTCGAAGTTCCGGAGGATAACGGTCATCGAGCTGTAATAATCGCCCAGCTCGAAGAACGCCTTGCTGACGCCGATGAGGGAACCGCGCTTTCCCGACGTGGTGTTCTGGAGCGTGCGCAGTTCCGCCGCCGCCTCCTGTTTCATGTCCTGGTACATGAGCTCCAGGGCCTTCCGGTAGGCCGGTTTCGCGGAGAGTGCTGCGATGGCGTCGTCGGTCCAGGCTGGCGGTCCATCGGGACCGCCGAGGTCGTCGTCCTCCAATGAGGGTTCGGGACTGTCCGCATCCTCCGTGGTCCCGGCATGTCCTTCGGCGACCATCGCGTCGGAAAGGCCTGCCTTGCCCAGCCGCTCCACTGCCCGGTAGCCGTAGAACGTGTAGGGACCGCGGTCAACGACCTTTCGGAGCAGGCGCTCCGACGCGGCGTGGTCGCCCATCCGCTCTGCCGCCCTCGCTTGCCAGTAGAGCGCCTGGTTCGCAAGGTACGAACGGGGATACCGTTTGGCCAGTTCCCGCAGAACGCTCCTCGCTTTCGCATAATCGCCCACCGCATAGCGGGACCATCCCTCCCACCACAGGCCGCTGTCGGCAAAGGAACTGTCCGGATACTCGTCGGCCAGCCGCCGGTAGAACTTGAGCGCCTGTTTCATGTCCCCTGCGTCGCGATAGACGTTGCCGGCGAAATAGAGTGCATCGTCTGCCCACTCGCTTTCGGGGTACGTCCGGACAAGCCTGAGATAGGCCGACACCGCCTGTTCCCGGAGCCCCAGCCTGCTGTAGGATTTCCCGAGCCAGAAGAGCGCCTCGGCGCACCGGCAGTCCGGAAGTCGTGCGGCGATCAGCCGTTCGAGTACCGACGCCGCTTCGGACCGTTTGCCAAGGTTGAAGAGGACGACGCCGCTCCGGAGCAGAATGTCGGCCTTCTGAGCATGGGACGGAGCGGCGTCGAGCGCCGCACGGAACGACTCGACCGCCTTGTCGTACTGGAGTGTTCTCTGAAGGTTTCGCGCCCTCTCGTACCACTCGTCGCCGGTGAGCTTCGGCACGGTGGCGCCGCGACCTGCCAGCGCGGCCAGGGCGTTCCCGGCCTCGGCATCGGCGCCGTTTCCAGGGTACTTGACGCGAACAAGCTGATAGGCCTGCACCGCGCCGGCGAGATCGCCCGCTTCCGCGCGTGACCTGCCGAGCCCCAGAGCCGCATCGGCAGCCTGGTCCGACCGCGGATAGTCTTTAAGGGTCCGCTCATAGGCCGACACGGCCTCCTGCAGTCTGCCCGACTCGAAGAGGACCTGCGCCCTCCGCAGGGAAGCTCGGGGTGCGAGGACGCTTGCGGGATAGTTATCGGTCACCCGCTGGTACAAGGACGCAGCATCGGACGAGCGCCTTCCGGCAGCGTGGTGCTCCGCGAGCGCAAAAAGAGCATAATCAGCGAGGTCGGGATATTCCGCAGGCGCGCGCAGCAGCACCTTTTCCGCCTCGGCGGTCATGCCGCGGGCGATCAGCGCCCGGCCGAGGAGCAAGAGCGACCGCTTCTCCCAGGACGTATGAGGATAGCGCTCCATCACGCTCTGCGCATAGAGCGCCGCGGCCTGCATATCTCCCTTCCGGAACAGGTCCATGGCAGCGGCAAAGCCGGCCTCGGGGCCTGCGATGTCGGGAAGGACCGGCCTGGCCGGGACAGGGGGCCCGGCAGTCGCGGCAGGAGGGACGGCCGCCGGAGGAGGGAGTCGCTCGGCGCATCCAAACATCGCAGCGGTCGCCCCCAGCAGGAGCGCCGCGATCGTTACGATCGAGCGCAACATGTCCTTATATTATATGCCCTGCAGGGGCATGTCAATAGAAGGGACGGAGATCACAGATGCGACAGAAAGCGGGGAACCTTGCGTCGGGCAGTGGCAAGCCGGAGCAGGAATTTCTCTTCGGGTGACGCCGGGGTCTGTGATGCATCGTCCGACGGCGGCGTATCGGGGCTGTAGACAAGCATATGGAAGGCGACCGACGTCACGGGTTTGTCCGGAAGGCCCTGGTTCTCCATCTCCGTGACGAAATCGATCCAGTGGTCAGCCATCTCGATGAGGACCTTCGTCTCCTGCTCGCGGAGGTAGTCGGCAAGGGTCCCGTCCGGCCGCCTGGCGGCGAGCCCCTGGCAGATGTTCCGGTCCGGCAGAACGATATGGGACCGACCGCCCTCGAAGACGCGTCCCAGCGGAAAGAGGCGGCAGGCGAGAGGGCGCGCATGGTAGATGCGGCAGCCCTTGCCAGCCCAGAAGTGACACTGGGGGTCCCGCGGCAGCATGACGAGCGGGAACCCGTTCGCCCGGTCCGTCTCCACGATATCGAGAAGGTCCTCGTAGGAAAGCCCCTCGGCCGCGCAGATGAGCGCGATCTCGTAGGGGTTCAGGACGATGTGCGGCCCGTTCTTGCAGCAGTTCGAGGGACAACCTTCGGTGCCGCAGGTGAGAGCGACCGGGTCGGTACCGTCAAGCGGCACGGCGTCGGCACCGGCGATGCGGATGGTCTTGGACGTCTTCGAGCGATTCATGGCTGGAAACGCGAATCCCCTTCCGGAGCAGAAGGGGATATCGCAAGCAGCAATCTTTCCGGCGTCTCTGCGCTGAGCCGCCTACTTCTTCGATATCAGGCTCCCGCCCACCTTCGCGTGCCATACCACCAGGATCGGGCTCGCAACAAAGACCGAGGAGTACGTCCCGACGATCACGCCGAAGAGCAGCGCCAGCGAGAAGTCATGGAGCACCTCGCCGCCAAAGATTACGAGCGGAATCAGCACCAGCACAACGGTGAGCGACGTGATGATGGTCCGGGACAGCACCTCGTTGATGCTGTTGTTCACCAGCACGCCGAGCCCCTCGCGCCGGGCGCGCTTCAGATTCTCCCGGATCCGGTCGAAGACCACGACGGTGTCCGTCAGGGAGTAGCCCGCAAGGGTCAGCAGCGCTGTCACGATCAGCAGATTGATCTCCTTGTTCAGGAGGTAGAAGACGCCGAGCACGGCGCAGACGTCGTGAACCGTGGCGATCGCCGCGGCCACGCCGAACTTGAACTCGAAACGGATCGCGATGTAGATGATGATCGCGATGATCGAGAAGATGATTGCGCGCAGAGCATCCCACTGGAGGTCCCTGCCGATGGTCGGCCCGATCTCCGTCGTGCTGTCAACCTCGAAGGGCCGGTTCGGAAAGGCTTCCTTGAACATGGCCACGACCTTCTCGGCAACGCCTTCATGCTCGCGCAGACGGATCAGGATCTTGTTGCCGTCGGCGAATTCCTGGAGGGTGAACCCCTGAAAACCGCCTTTCTCCAGCGCCGTACGCGCCTCATCGATGGGCAGCCGCTCCTTGAAGCCGAGCTGCACCGTGGTGCCGCCCACGAAGTCGATGCCCAGGTTCGCCTTGCCCCGGCCGACCTGGACCAGGGCGAAGAGGCCCAGCGCGATCATCACCGCCGACACGGCGAAGGAAACGTTCTTCCATCCCATGAAATCGATGTTGGTCTTGTGCAGGATCTGCAGCATTTCAACCTCCGAAGAACGATAAGAATCAAACCGTTTTCACCACAGAGGCACAGAGGTCACGAAGAATAGAATGGATCGGGGTTTTCTCTGTGTCTCCGTGTCTCCGTGGTGGAAGTTTCCGATGTCAGATGCTCAGCTTCTCCAGCTTCCACTTCGCGTTGATGATGTCGAAGATCACCTTGGTGCCGACCAGCGCCGAGTACAGGTTGATGATGATGCCCAGGCTCAGCGTCACGGCGAAGCCTTTGATCGGGCCGGTGCCGAACATGAACAGCATTGCTGCGGTGATAAGCGTCGTCACGTGCGAATCCAGGATAGTCAGGAACGCCTTGTCGTAGCCCGAATCGACGGCGGGCCGTGGCGGCTTGCCGGCCCGGATCTCCTCGCGGATGCGCTCGAACATCAGCACGTTGGAGTCCACGCCCATGCCGACGGTCAGGATGATGCCTGCGATGCCCGGAAGCGTCAGCGTCGCATTCAGGACCGCCATGGCCCCGAGGAGCAGGACCAGGTTCAGGATGATGGCGTAGTCGGCGATGATGCCCGACAGACCGTAGTAGACCGCCATGAAGACGACCACGATGAGGCCGCCGATGAGCGCGGCACGCACGCCCTTCTTGATCGAGTCCTCGCCGAGCGACGGACCGACGGTCACGTTCTGTACGACCTTCATGGGCGCCGGAAGAGACTCGCGCAACACAATGGCGAGCTTGGCCGCCTCGTCATGGGAAAAGTTCCCCGTGATCTGCGCGCTGCCGCCGGAGATGCGGTCCTTGATCCGGGGCGCGGAATAGACGACGCCGTCCAGCACGATGGCCAGCTGCCGGCCCACGTTCTCGCCGGTGATGCGCTCGAAGATCCTCGCGCCGTCGGCGTCAAAGGTGATGTTCACCGAGGGCTTGCCGTACTCATCGATGCCGACCTTGGCCTCTTTCAGGCGGTCGCCGGTGAGCAGGGTCTGCTTGTAGAGCAGGTAGGGCTGGCGCGAGATCTTCCCAGATTCGCCCACGCCCTCGCCGTAGAGGATTTCCCGCCCTTCGGGCACGTTGCCCGCCAGGGCCTTGGACAGGTCCGACTCCGTGTCCAGGAGCTTGAACTCGAGTCTGCCAGCGGTCTTGATGAAGGAGATGGCCTCCTGGGGGTTCTTGATGCCCGGCAGCTGGATGACCACCTGGTCGGTCCCCTGCTTGTACACGTTCGGTTCGGCGACGCCGAACTTGTTGATCCTGCGCTCGGTACGTTCTTTCGCCTGCCGGATGGCGTCCTCTTTGATCCCGTTCGCCCACGCAGGCTTCGGAGCGTAGATGATCTCACCGTTGGCGCTGGACTTGAACTCCAGAACGGCGTAGGTCTTCTTTACGAAGTCTGCGACCCTGTCCTCCAGCGGCCCGGCGAACTTGGCGACGATGGTCTGGCCGGTCCTGCTGAAAGCAGCATCCAGCTTCTGCGACGCGGCGGTCGTCTGAAGGTCCGCCGCGATATTGTCGAGCGATGCCTCGACGGCCTTGTCCGCCTCCACCTGCATCACGAGGTGGCTGCCGCCTCGCAGGTCGAGACCGAGGGAGATCTTGGAAACGTTCGACCTCCACCACTCGGGAAGGTTCGCCCCGGCGGGCGTGGACGGCAGGAACAGCGCCACGGCGACCACGACCGAGAGGAGAATGAGGCCAAGCCTCCATTGAATGCTTGATTTCATGGAACGACCTCCTGAGGAAACATATTCAACGACACAGGTTCAACGCTCAAGGAGCCGTCTGCTGTGGAGACCTTGAACGCTAGACGTTGAACCTTGAATCGCCTTGTTATTCTTTCGCCGCCTCTTCCTCGGTCAGGACCGTCCCGATCGAGCTGCGGGCGATCTTCACCCGGACGCCGTCGGCGATCTCCACGGTGAGGGTGTTGGCCGTCACGTTCTTGACCGTGGCGTACATTCCGCCGGCTGTCACGATCTTGTCGTCCTTCTTAAGGTTTTCGATCATCTTCTTGTGTTCTTTCATCTTCTTCTGCTGCGGACGGATGAGGACAAAATAGAAGATGCCGAAGATGATCAGCATCATGAAGATGCCCGAGAAGCCTCCGCCGCCCTGCTGACCACCCGCGCCGCCCGGGGCGCCCATTGCGTATGCGATCGATTCGAACATGAGATGTTCCTCCTTGA
>JBAIYC010000415.1:0-6675 GCA_037916085.1 Nitrospirota bacterium
GTGGGGCCGCCGGAAGGCTGACGCAGTGCGCCCCCGACGTTCAGACCCCGCTTGCCAAGGCCCTCCATCAGGCCGCACGACGTGGTGCTTTTGCCTTCGCCCAGGGGGGTCGGCGTGATGGCCGTCACCTCGATATACTTGCCGTCCTTCTTGCTCTTCAGGCGGTTCTGGACCTTCAGGAAGTCGATCTTGGACAGGCGGCCCATGGGCAGCATCTCGTCCTTCTGCAGGCCCAATTTTTCGCGCCATGCCTCGGGTGTCGGCATGTGCTTTTCCGCCTCCTCGGAAATCTGCCAGTCAGCCATCTTCGTTGCATCGAACGCCATAGTCAACCCTCCTTGAATATAATGAGATGTGAAGCAAATGGTTCAGAATGCTGGTTTACGGAGGCAAAGTGCCGGGTGCTGAGTGCAGTAAGTGTAGCACAGTTTCTGCAGGCACCTGGTGAAAAATGCGAGGACCGGAAGGTCCCGCAAGGGTCAGTAGCTGATCAGCGACTTGATCAGCTTCTCGTTCATCGTGTGCACGTTCCTGCTCGCCATGCGCGCGATGGTCTTCATGACCTTGTACAGCATCTGGGGCTCGTCGCGCTCCAGCCGCTTGAAGTCCTCGGTCGCGAGCCGGTAGAGCACCGTGTCGTCCAGCGCCGTCGCGTTCGTGCTGTGCGTCGGCCTGCCCTCGATCACCGACAGCTCGCCGAAGAAGTTCTGCTCCGCCAGCACGGCAAGCGTATGCTTCCAGCCGTCTGCCGTGGTCTTGGCGATCTCCACCCTGCCCTTCTTCACCAGGAAGATCCCTTTGGTCGGCGACCCTTCGGTGAAGACCAGGGCACCCTTCGCGTACTGTTCCGTCGTGAGGACCTTCGCGAAGCTGTCCCGCTCCTTGGCGGCGAGATCGCCCAGCAGTTTCTGGTCCTTGAGATCAGCGCCTTTGATCATGTTTTCTCTCCTTTTTCTGTCTGCAGCCCCGGCAGGGCAAACGAAACCTCGTCTCTCTCGCGGCCGGGCCGAACGCAAGGGACGCCAGTGCATCAGGTCCTTGAAAGCTTTTCGGTCAACTACTCACGCCTTCTCGATCCGAACCGTTGCGACTTTCAGTTCCGGTATTTTGCAGATCGGGTCAACGGCCGTGCTGCTCGTCAGGATGTTTGCCGCGGCCTCGCGGTAATGGAAAGGAATGAACACCACGCCGCGGTCGGGCCGAAGCGACGCGTGCACCGGTATCGTGATCGACCCGCGTCGCGATGTGACGACTACCCGGTCGCCGCTCGCAACGCCCAGCGCCTTCGCGTCGGCGCGGTTGATCTCGACGTACGGCTCTCCGGCCACCGCCTCGATCGCCTTCTCGCGCCTCGTCATGCCGCCGGTGTGATATTGGAAGAGCATCCGTCCTGTGGTCAGCACGAACGGGTACCGGTCGTCGGGCTGCTCCGCCGGCGGCCGGTACGTCACGTTCGTGAAGCGCGCCTTGCCGCGGGGGAACCCGCCCTTGAACAGGAACTGCGTGCCGGGGTGGTCCGGCGTCGGGCACGGCCACTGGAGCCCGCCTTCCTCGTCAAGGCGCGAGTAGGACATCCCCGCCATGGCGGGCCATGCCTTCCCGATCTCCTGAAAGATTTCCTCGGTATGATGGTAGGGCATCTCGTGGCCGAGGCGCTTGGAGATCTCCATGATGATGAGTGAGTCCTTCCTGGCCTCGCCGGGCGCGTCCACGACGCGGCGGACCCGCTGGACGCGCCGCTCCGTGTTCGTGAAGGTGCCCACCTTCTCGGCGAAGGAGGTCCCCGGCAGCACAACATGGGCCAGTTCGGCGGTCTCGGTCAGGAAGATGTCCTGCACGACCAGGAAGTCGAGCGCCGTGAGCGCCTTCTTCGTATGGTCCATGTCCGGGTCCGACAGGACCGGGTTCTCTCCCAGGATGTAGAGCGCCCGGAGCTTTCCCGCAAGCGCGGCATCGAGCATCTCGTTCGCCATCAGGCCGTCCCGAACGGAGAGCTTCACGCCCCAGAGCTCCTCGAACCGCTCCCGCACCATCGGGACGGTCACGCGCTGATAGCCCGGATAGACGTTCGGCGCGCACCCCATGTCCGTGGCACCTTGCACGTTGTTCTGGCCCCGGAGCGGGTTGACGCCGGCGCTCTCCTTGCCCAGGTTGCCGGTCATGAGCGCCAGGTTCGCAATGGCATACACGTTGTCCGTGCCGTGGGAATGCTGGGTGATCCCCATGGTGTAGTAGATGCCGGCGCGCTTGCCGTTGCCGTAGGACCTCGCGGCCTGGATGATCTTTTCCTTCGGCACACCGGTGATCTTCTCCGCCGCCTCGGGGGTATATTCCCCGATGGTCCGCCGGAAGTCGTCGTCGAACCCCTCGGTCTTCTCCTCGATGAACGCGCGGTCGGTCAACCCCTCGGCGAGGATCACGTGCATCATCCCGTTCAGGAGCGCTACGTCCGTTCCGGGGCGCTGCTGCATCCAGATGCCGGCAAAGCGCACGAGCGGAACGCGCCGGGGGTCGGCGATGATCAGCGTGGCGCCGCGGCGCACGGCCTTGATCATGCGGTGCGCCACGATCGGGTGGTTCTCCTTGGTGTTGGAGCCGATGACGAACAGCACGTCGTTGTTCTCGATCTCGGCCATGGAGTTCGTCATGGCCCCGGAACCGAACACTGTGGCCAGACCGGCCACCGTTGCGCTGTGTCAATAGCGCGCGCAGTGATCGACATTGTTCGTGCCGACGCCGGCGCGCATCAGCTTCTGGAAGAGGTAGTTCTCCTCGTTCGTGCACCGTGCGGAGGAGAGTCCCGCGATCGCATCCGGTCCGTGCTCGCCGCGGACCGCACGGAGGCGTTCGCCGATGAGGTCCAGGGCCTCGTCCCACGTGGCCTTCTCGAGCCGGCCCCTCTTCCTGATGAGCGGCGTCGTGAGCCGGTCGGGGCTGTTGATGAAGGAGAAGCCGAACTTGCCCTTGACGCAGAGCCAGCCCTCGTTGATCGTTTCCGGCCGCGAGGCCGCCCGGATCACCTCGTTCTTGTTCACATCGTAGGTGATGCTGCACCCGCAGCCGCAGTACGGACAGGTCGTCTCCACGGAGCGGACGTCGCGCTTCCGGCCCTTGCCGAGCGACGGCTTGCTGACCAGCGCACCCGTCGGGCAGACCGCGATGCACTGGCCGCAGAACTCGCAGGAAAGGTCGCGCTCGAAGGGGGGACAGATCTTGGACTCGAAGCCCTTGTAGGCATAGTCGATGGCGCCGACGCCCTGCACCTCGTCACAGACCTTCACGCACCGACCGCAGAGGATGCATTTCTCCATGTCCCGCTCGATGAAGGGATTGCCGTCGCGCGTCTTGTAGATCCGGCGCTCGCCTTGGAACACGGGCTGGCGGATGCCGTACTTGTACGCAAGCTCCTGCAGCTCGCAGTCTCCGGCGCGCTCGCAGACCATGCAGTCGTAGGGATGGTCGGACAGGATGAGGTCCACGATGTCCCTGCGGAGCCCCTCAATGTAGGGTGAGGCGGTGGTCACCTCCATCCCCTCCTCGGCGATTGCCGTGCAGGAGGTGACCGGCTGGCCTCCGATCTCCACAATGCAGACGCGGCATGCCCCCGTCACCGTGAGCTTCGGATGATGGCACAGCACGGGGATGTGGACGCCGAGCCGCCGGGCGGCGGCGAGGATCGTCGTGCCGGCAGGGACGGAGACCGGCTGGCCGTCTATTTTGAGAGTGATCGTCTTCATCGTCACTGCTTGTTGATCGCCTTGAACTTGCACGCCCGGTAGCACGCGCCGCATTTCACACACTTTTGCGCGTCAATCACATGGGCCTGCTTCGGGGCGCCGGTGATCGCGCCGGCGGGGCAGGCCCGCTTGCAGAGTCCGCAGGTCTTGCACTTCTCCGCGATGACCGAGAAGGTGATGAGCGCCGTGCAGACGCCGGCCGGGCATTTCCGCTCGCGGATGTGGGCGAGGTACTCGTCCCGGAAGTGGTTGAAGCTCGTGATGAAGGGATTGGGTGCGGTCCTGCCCAGTCCGCAGAGCGACGTGGACGCCATGACGCCGGACAGCCGTTCCAGCGTTCTGAGATCGTTCTCTTCGCCCTTCCCCTCGGTTATCTTCGTGAGCAGTTCGAACATGCGCTTCGTGCCGATCCTGCAGGGCACGCACTTGCCGCAGGACTCGCGCTGGAGGAATTCCAGGTAGAAGCGGGCGACCGAAACGATGCAGTCGTCCTCGTCGAAGACCACCATGCCGCCGGAACCCACGATGCTGCCGACGCGGGCGAGGTGCTCGTAGTCCAGTCCCATGTCGAGCATGGATGGCGGGATGATGCCGCCCGACGGACCGCCGACCTGGATGCCCTTGAGCGCCCTGTCGCCCTCGATGCCGCCGCCGATGCCGTAGACGATTTCCCGGAAGGCCATGCCCATGGGGATCTCCACGAGACCGTTGTTCCGCACCTTGCCGGACAGGGTGAAGACCTTGGTGCCCTTGCTCGATGCCGTGCCGATCCCGGCGAACCACGCGCCGCCTTTGCCGACGATCAGCGGGATGTTCGAGAAGGTCTCGGCATTGTTGATCACCGTGGGCCGTCCCCAGAGCCCGGCATAGGCGGGAAAAGGAGGCCGCACGCGGGGCATGGCCCTCTTTCCCTCGATGGATTCCATCAGGGCGGTCTCTTCGCCGCAGATGAAGGCCTCCGTCCCGAAGCTGAACTGGATCTCGAAATCGAAGCCCGAGCCGAAGATGTTCTTCCCCACAAAGCCCCGCTCCCTGGCCTGCTCCAGCGCAAGGCTCAGGCGCTCCACCGAACGATGATAGCGTTCGCGTATATAGAGGAACCCCTTGCGCGCACCGATGGCATAGCCGCCGATCAAGAGCCCTTCGATGATCGCGTGGGGATTCCCCTCGGCCAGAGGCCGGTTGACCTCGCCGATGTTGCAGACGGCATACTTCGTGTCGCCGGCTGCGCTGCGGCAGACGCGCCATTTCTCGCCGGTGCTGAAGCCGCTGCCGCCCCGTCCGCGCAGGCCCGACCGGATGACCTCGCTGATGACCCGGTCCGGAGTCATCTTCGTCATGGCCTTCCGTGCCGCGCGGTACCCGCGCATCGCGATGTAGTCGTCGATGCTCTCGGGGTCGATCTCGCCGCAGGGACCGAGGACGATCTTGTGCTGTCTGGCGTGGAAGGATGCGTACTCGTCCTTGACCGTCCATTCGGCGATCGGCCTTCCGTCGATGACGTGTTCCTGGACAATGCGATCCACCATGTTCGGCGTAACAAGTTGGTAGGTCGTCTTGACGCCGTCCCTCACGACGTCCACCAGCACGTCCTTGGAACAGAAGCCCCGGCATCCGACTTTCGACGACGAACACCGCCGACCGATCCGGGCCTCGACGCCCTGTTCGTTGACATGATGCTTGAACAGCCGGAGCACTTCGTCGCCGCCTGCGGCGCTCCCGGACGTTCCCAGGCAGACCTTTATTTCGATGAGGGGCTCTGACATGATGGAGACTTCTTCCCCTGCGCGGAGCGCGAGCAAGCGTGGGCTACAGGTAGCCCAGGAACTCCTCGCGTTCGTATCCCTTGACCAGCTTGGTCACCTTGACAGGATCCATCCCGCTGTGCACCTGCTTGTTCAGGATGACGACCGGCGCGACACTGCAGGCGCCGATACAGGTCGCCTTCTGGAGGGTGAAGGAGAGGTCCTTGGTCGTATCTTCGTCGCCGCTGAGGCCGAGCGCCTCTTTTGCCGCATCGAGCAGCTTATCAGCGCCCTTGATGTGGCACGCTGCGCCGCAGCAGACCGTGATCGTGTTCTTTCCCACAGGGCGGGTGCGGAACTTGGGATAGAACGTGATGACGCCGAAGAACCTGCTGGCGGGGACGTCCAGTTTTTCAGCAAACCAGTCCACATACTCCTCGGCGATGTGGCCGAAGGTATCCTGGATGCGCTGCAGGAGCGAGATCAGGTTTCCCTGTTCGCGCCGGTGCTGGTCAAGCAGTCTGTTCAGAACTCGTTCGGTCGTTTCGTTCATGCGCGGTCTCAAGACAGAGCGAGCCGCCGGGGTCATGCGCCGGCGGCTCGGGAGATCAGCAGAGAGAACGTCGATGATGCCCGAGGGTCCCCACGAGAGGGCAGAACGGACATCCAGGAACGCTAGAACATGGGGTCCATGGTAAGCGCCGGATGCTGCTTTTCGGCCAGGAACGCCATCATCTTCTCGGAGTCTTCCGCCACGGTCTCGTCGGCGATCCGGTCGAGCAGGTCCGGAACACCCTCTTCCTCGGCCCGCTTCTTGAACTCCTCGGCAAAGGATTCCTTCAGGTTCTTGGTCATCCAGACGATGCGCTTGAACCCGCCGTCAGCCCAGAGGAACTTCTTGCTCGTCAGGAAGAAGCGGCCCACGCCCATGAACCCAGGGGTCTGGGCGCCGCCGCCCACGGTGCCGGCAAGCGTCGAGAACTTCATGCCGATGGGCGTCATGCCCGTGAACCCGCGGTTCACCACCATCACGCCGTTGGCCTCGGGCACGATAGCCACAATGCACTCGAAGCAGCCGCAGGAGGTCATGGGGTTGTCCATGATCGTATAGGCGTTGAAGTACTCCAGCGCCTGGTGCGAGTTCTTGTACACGTACTCGTCCACGCCCTTCCAGCGGCCCTTCTTCGCGTCGA
>JBAIYC010000416.1:0-5594 GCA_037916085.1 Nitrospirota bacterium
GTTCCGAAACAACGCCGTTCTTGCCGTCCGGGGACAGCATCTTGAGCACGATATACAGATACTCGCCGAAATCCTCGGCCTTCGGACGCTGGTCCGTACTCATGATGTCCTCGATCACGAGCCGGTGTATGCCGAAGCATTCACCGAGCTTTTCCAGCACTGCCGCATCCCTGCACGCCGTCCACGTTGATCCAGGTGACCGTGGCCTTGTCCCGGAAGGGAATGCACTGATCGACCGAGGCGAACTCCTGCTCGACAACGTGGTCCGCGTCGTAGTCGATGACCGATATCCTGACCGCACCGGCCACGCGGTCGCCGGTGTAGACCAGCGATTCCGGAGGAAGGCCTGCTTTTCTGGTTCGTTTCTTCGTGATCGATGGCATGAGAATGGGCAGGGTCATCTGAACTCGTTCAATGTCCCTTCGAGTCCGGCAAGCGGGAAGGGGTCCCGATGGACGAGCGGCGCTCCTTTGAGGACCGGGAGCCGCTCCTCGAAGGTCGGCCGTTCGTTCCGGTAGATCACACCCAAGGGGATGCGGTCTCCCCATTCGAGCGCCCTGGCGAACGCCGCGGCACGGTCCCGGGGGTCGTGGTCGTCGGGCCCCATCCGGTAGACCCGCTGGCGGTACCAGTCGTAGGTGTTCACCTTGTTGAAGGTGACACAGGGCTGCAGGATGTCCACGAGGGCGAACCCCTTATGCCGGATCGCCTCCTGCATGACACCCGTGAGGTGATCCGGATCGCCGGCGAAGGCGCGCGCGACGAAGCTGCAGTCCATGGCCACGGCAACGGCCAGCGGATTGAACTGCTGGGAGATGACGCCGTAGGGAACGTTCTTGGTCACCATTCCCTCGCCGCTCGTCGGCGACGGCTGGCCTTTCGTAAGGCCGTAGATCTGGTTGTCATGCACAAAGAGGGCGATGTTGACATTCCGCCGCATCGCAGCCAGAAAGTGGTTCCCTCCCTCGCCGTAGCAGTCGCCGTCGCCGGTCGTGACGATCACGGGCATCTCGTGGTTCGCGAGCCTGACACCGGTGGCGACCGGGAGCGCCCTGCCGTGCAGACCGTTGAAGGCGTTGCACCGCGTGTAATGCGGGAACTTGGCCGCCTGGCCGATGCCGGAAACGATGGTCAGGCGGTGGGGCTCGATGCCGAGCCCGACCACGGCATCCTTGAACGCCTTCAGGATCGGGAAGTTCCCGCACCCCGGGCACCATGCCGGGACCTGGCCATGATAATCTTCAACGGTCGGCATTGACTTCTCCTCTGAAACGACGCGAGCACGAATTACACGGATTGAGGAATGGAACGAATGAAACCGCGGCGCAGCGCAAAGCGCCGATAACTCTTACCCTCTTCGTGTCATTCGTTCCCTGTGTGACATCCGTGTTATGGTTTTTTGTCCTTCTTTACACCCTCTTGATGACCTTCTTGAGGTCCCTGACCAGTTCTTCCACCGTGAACGGCCTGCCGTCGTACTTGTGCAGCTCAGCGCCGAACTCAAAGCCCGTTTCCGTCCGCAGAAGCCGCGCGAACTGTCCCGTCGCATTGTGCTCGGCGCAGATCGCGAGCTTCGCGCTGCGCAGCAGCTCGAGGTAGTCGAACTGCCCGATGCCGGGCAAGGGAGCAAGCTCGCTGAAGTGCAACATCGCGATGCCGGGAGCGCCTGCCAGCTCGTCCACGGCCTCCCGCATCGGGCCGTACAGCGAGCCCCAGCAGGCAACCACGATGTCAGGCCGGTGATCGCCATAGAGGAATGGCGGCGACATTTCCCGCGCCATGGCCGGAACCTTCCTGAGGAGCCTCTTCTCCACCATTTTGATGCGCGTCGGGGCGTCCTCGACGATATGCCCGTCCTCATCGTGTTCATCGCTGTCCGTCACGACGACATGCTTCGCATCTCCCGGCACGCCGAAGGGGCTCACGCCGCTTTCGGTGAAGGCATGGCGTTTGTACCCCTTGAGCGCCCCGAATGCCGCACCTCGGAGCCGGTAGTCGGTGTTCCTGATGCGGCCGATGTCAAAACCCTGGTATGTGCACTGCGCATCGGCCAGATAGGTGTCGAACAGGATGAACGCCGGGACCTGATATTTCTCGGACAGGTCGAATGCCTTGTTCGTCAGGAAGAAGGCCTGTTCGGGCGTGCCCGGAGCAAAGAGGAACCGCGGGAACTCACCGTGGCCCGCATGGAGCAGGTACTGCAGCTCGCCCTGCTCGGTCCTGGTGGGGAATCCCGTTGCGGGTCCGGGACGCTGTCCCATGGCGATCACTACCGGCGTCTCGGTCATGCCGGCAAGCGAAAGGCCCTCCACCATGAGCGAGAACCCTCCGCCCGACGTGCCGGTCATGGCGCGGACCCCGGCAAAGGACGCGCCAAGCGCCATGTTGATGGCCGCGATCTCGTCCTCGGCCTGTTCCACAGCGATGCCGTACTGCTGCTCCTTCGCCGCAAGATAGTTCATGATTCCCGTTGACGGTGTCATGGGGTAGGCCGAATAGAACTTGACGCCCGATGCGATGGCGCCCAGGGCGATGGCCTCCACTCCGCCTACCAGCATGCGTTTGGTCGCTTGGTCGTCATGGACGACCGAAAAGCTGCAGTGGAGACATCCCTTGATCGCGAAGTCGTGGCCCGCCAGTGCCGCGTTCCGGTTTGCCGCTATGACCTTCTCGCCTTTCCGCCGGAAGGTCCTCTCGATGAGATCCAGGAGGGGAGCAAGGTCCATGCCGAGCATGCCCAGGACCGCGCCCGTGGCGACGGTGTTCGCCATGATCCGGTCCCCGCCCCGTTCCATTGCAAGCTTCACAAAAGGGATATCGAGGAACTGCGGACCATCGTGCTTCTCCTTGAGCGACTCTGCGTCATAGATGATCTGGCCCCCCCTGGTCAGCTCCGTTCTGTGCTGTCCGATGCTCTCCCGGTCCAATGCGACCAGGATGTCGACAGCCGCCTTCGGTGCCAGCACTGGACGGTCGGATACCCGGATGCGGAAGAAGTTGTGTCCGCCCCTAACGCGCGATTCATAGTCCTGGTCGCAGAATACGTGCAGACCGGCGCGAGCGAATACATGGCCCAGCGCGTCGCCAATGGTCTGGACGCCCTGCCCCGCTTCGCCGCCGATCTTGATCGTATAGTCCATGGGCCGTCCTTGTTTCACGGGAGTCTGCTGCTACTCGGATTCTTCGATCTCCGCGAGGGTTATCTCCCCGCGCTCGAGAAGGTGGGAAAGGAGCGACACCCCGCCGCAGGGGGCTGCCGTTCCTCCGGTAAGGATAAAATCACAATCCGACGGCTGGAAGGAGCAGACCGCGCAGACTCGCTTGCGAAGTCCTTCCAGCGTGCTTGCCGATGCACTGCCTCGAGGCCGTGACAGGGGCAGGTCTTTTCCGCGCCCCTTGATGCGCTGTACTACGATGAATCCCTGGCACATCATGTCCTCGTTCTTTCCGGGCTTGAAGTAAACGCACATCGTGCGGCAGAGGCCCGTATCACGCTTTGTCCTTCGCGTCATAGTCACATTATAACAAAATTCGTTCTGCCATCGGCTATAATTGCTCTATGGGCTTCTATCTGACCCGTCAGGCGGCGCTCAAATGGCTGGAGACCCCGTCTGTCTACCAGATCGCACGGGACGAGCTCTACGAGCTCGACCAGGATTCTTTCCGGTTCCTCTCAGCCTGCGCGGAAAGTGGCGGCTGTGAATCGAGGGACACCGCCTTCATCGACTACTGCATCGATGAAGGCATCCTGACCCGCGTACCCGTGGTGATCGGCCGTCCGCAGCTCAGGCCCTCGCCGGCCCCTTCGCTGCGCTATCTTGAGCTCCAGCTCACGGACCGCTGCAACCTTCGCTGCAAACACTGTTACATCGGCGACGGTTCTGGCCGGGAGCTGGGCGTCGCAGAGGTGCGGAGCGTCCTCAAGGAGTTCGAGGAGATGCAGGGGCTGAGGGTGCTGCTCACCGGGGGCGAACCGCTTCTTCACTCGCGGTTCGACGAGATCAACGAGATGCTGCCCGACCTCTCCCTGCGCAGGGTCCTGTTCACGAACGGCATGCTCCTGGACCGACCGGTCCTCCGACGACTCAAGGTCCACGAGGTCCAGGTAAGCATCGACGGCCTGCAACCCGCCCATGAGAAGCTCCGCGGACCCGGGACCTGGGACGCCGCCCTCAATGCGCTCCGCAGCGCCTTGGATGCAGGCTTCAGCGCGTCTGTCGCGACCATGGTGACGGCCTGGAATCTGCAGGACTTCGGGGCCATGGAGGAACTGTTCCGCTCACTAGGCGTCAGGGAGTGGACCGTGGACGTCCCCTGCTCGTCCGGCAGGCTCCGGAACCATGGGGACCTCGCCGTAGCACCCGAGATCGGGGGCACCTACCTCGGATACGGATACGGCGGCGGCATGCATGCCACCGGACCGGGCTATGGATGCGGCCTCCACCTCATGGCAGTGCTACCCGATGCGACCGCTGCCAAGTGCACGTTCTATGGTGACCGCCCCGTCGGCTCCGTGAGCGAGGGTCTGCGCAGCTGCTGGGAGCGGATCCGGCCGGTCCGTCTCACGAACCTTGCATGCGACTGCGCGTTCCTCGAGGTCTGCCGGGGCGGCTGCCGCTACCGCGCCGAACAGCTCGGCAGCGCCACCGGACCGGACCTCTACCGCTGCTCGCTCTATGGGATCACGGACCGCGTCGAGCAGTGACGGTCCGGATGCGACCGATCCAATGAAAGGAGGCGATCTCATGTCGATCAAAAAGGTCTCGAAGACCACGGCGATCACCTGCAAATGCAAGAGCTCCTGCTAGGACCTGCTGCATCACGCCCTGTTCCTGAACGGAAGAGCCCGGGGAAGACCATCCCCGGGCTCTCTTTTCGATCACCTGGTACCTTGCCGAAAACGATCACGCGACCTTTTTGCCGAACTCCTCGCGCGCCTCGAAGTTTCCAATGAACTGGTCCACCTTGATACCGAGATGGACGCAGCGGATGTTGTTCATACAGTCGTCGGCGTCCATTCTATCGAGGTAGGTAATGAGTTCCTCCTTCCCCCGTTTGAATTTCAGGGCAAAGGCATCTTTCTCCTGGCTAAAGGTCACACTGAGCTTCACCTTGTGCTTTTCGATATCAGGGTACATATCCACGATCTTGTCCTTCAACGCCACGTTCGTGTACTTCATTCAGATCACTCCTTTCAACGAGGGGAGCGAGCACAGGACCAATGATCTTCGTTTCCCGTGGGACTCTCTCCAAAGATCACCCGCCCTCCACGATGCCGCGCTCTTCCCACATGAACCAGTTGCCCGTGTCGGCCAGGTGGCTGTGGGTGTTCGCGAACATCTCGTAGTGCTGCTGCTCTTCCTCGATGAGACGCTTGAAGAGGGCCTTTTCCTTGTCCGTCTTCGCCTCTTCCAGGGACTGCTGATAGAACTTCTTGCCCTCCCGTTCCATTTCCATGGCGATCTTGAACGCCTCGAGATCGTCCTTGCTTGCCGCGACCTTCTTCATCATGTCGTTCTTCAGGGACTCGAACACCGTCTTGACCCTTTTTCGCGGGCTCACATCCTGGATCGTAATGTTCATTCCCTTGATGA
>JBAIYC010000417.1:0-2579 GCA_037916085.1 Nitrospirota bacterium
TGGCCATGCCGACAGGATAGTAGCGGCAGATGTTCGGCCGGTCCTCGTACACCGTACAGCCCTGGGGCGTCACAAAGGGACAGCTCTTCTTTTCGTCGTCCCGCATCTTGAGCGTCACCACCGGGAAAAGCGTCTTATCCAAGATCTGGATCTCGCCGTACTTCCTGATGAACTCGTCCGCCGCCAGGCCGAGCCGCTTCCTGAGCCGTAGCAGGTCGTAGGGCGGAAGCGCGATGTTCACGTTGCTGCAGCAGGCGGTGAAACACCGCACCTTGGGATGACAGCGGAACTTGAACCGGCTGTCCTTGGTCAGCTTCACCGGGATGACCTTGTCGCTCTTCTTGCCCTTGGCCGCCAGGATCTCGATCTCTTCGGGCTGCTCTTTCTTCTTTTTGTTCATTGCTTTCGGACCTCTTGCGCTTGATCAGTTGACTTGATTTGCATTCCGCACTTCATTTCATCCACTCCCGGATCTCGGCATGCTGCTTTCTGAAGAGCTCAACGCCCTCGTGGTCCGGCCCCAGGATCCGCTTGAAGCGGTCGAGCGCCTCGACGTAAGGCATCTCCCGCACCCCGCTGAGGAGGTTGTCGGCGTAGGAAACGACCTTCTCTTCCGTGGAAATCGGCAAGTAGTCCTTTTCCGGGAGCCCGAGCCGGACCGCTTCGGCAGCCGTGATCCCCGCTCCGACATGGCGCTCGATGACCAGAAGAAGCTGCTCGGAAAACCCCAGCGAGCGGCCGATCTCGACGCCTGCCACCGCATGCCCGATGTCGTGCGTTCTTGACCGGCCGATGTCGTGGAACCATCCACCCAGCCGGATGATCTCCCGGTCCGCCTTCCGTGCTATCCGGTCGGCAATGGACAGGGCCATCGCCGAAACAGCCCGGCAGTGAGCTATAACGTCAGGCGAGCAGCCCGCCTTTGCCAGGATATCGCTCTCGGTCATAGGGCATGCATGTTACCATGTTTTCGCGAAATTACAAAGGAGAAGGCCCTTTCCCGGACGTTCCGGATACACAGCAGTCTATGCGGAGTCTTTCGAAAGAAGGGCTGCCAGCTTTGACCAGTCAAAAGAGAGCAGGTTCATGATCTGCCCTCGAATTGTCCGTACCGCTCCGGAGACGTCCCCCTCCCGTTTCAGATTATAGAACGGGAGGACAGCAGCAAAAACGCGGTCCAGGTATGCCTGGTCCGGCTGGAGAACATCATCGCGCCTTGTGAAATAGGGGTCCTCTCCGGGCCCGCAGGGAGCCGCGAACACGTTGAACTGCCGGCATCCGACCGGCCTGAGTGGATGAATGGCGCAGGAATCATCGATGAGAAACGGACAGCCTGGTGCCGCCGCAGGATTAGCGAGCCTGCCTTTCAGGAGCGCCCTCTGCGTGCCGGAGAGTTTTTCCGACGCATACCAGTAAATACCGACGATCTCATGCGGATACAAGGGCAGGTCCTTCTGATGAACGCAACAGGTTCCGCACCCTTTCCCGCATGCCAGTCTCTTTTTCTGTCTTTTCTCCGTGTTCCGGATCGCTATCGCCACTCCCGTATCGGCAATCGCATAGGCGTCGAGAAGCAGAGGAAGCCAGGGAAGGCGCCGCTCATCATCGGGAAAGTGCAGTCGCCGGGACAGGCCGGAGGGCCTCGAGTTGGTCTTCTTCATTTCTTCAGTCCGCGTATCCTTTGTTCTGCTGATACGGCAAAATACTACAGCCGACTCGGGCGGGCAAGGGAAAACACGCGCGCCCCTCTCGCTGGTGCCTGAGGTGATGGCGGGGCAACAAAAAAGGGCTGGCCTTGCGGCCAGCCCTCGAATAATAATAATGCAGCAGCAATTAGTGGAGAAGCGGAACGATGAGCAGGGCCACGATGTTGATGACCTTGATCATCGGGTTGATCGCCGGGCCGGCCGTGTCCTTGTAGGGGTCGCCGACCGTATCGCCCGTCACCGAGGCCTTGTGGCCGTCGGACTTCTTCTTGTGGACCACGCCCTTCTCGTCAGTCACGCCGTCCTCGAAGGACTTCTTCGCGTTGTCCCAGGCGCCGCCGCCCGAGGTCATGGCAATGGCCTGGAAGAGACCGGTCAGGATCGAACCGATCAGGAGGCCACCCAGCGCCTTGGGGCCGAGGATGAAGCCGACCAGGACCGGGGCGACCACCGGCAGGAGCGCCGGGATCATCATCTCGCGGATGGCGGACTTGGTCACGATGTCCACGCACTTGCCGTACTCCGGCTTGCCGGTGCCTTCCATGATGCCCTTGATCTCGCGGAACTGCCGACGAACTTCGTCCACCACGCCACCCGCAGCCTTGCCCACGGCCAGCATCAGACGGCCGCCATAGTAGTAGGGGATCAGGCCGCCGATGAAAAGGCCCGCGATGATGAACGGATCGGACAGGTCGAAGGACACCGCGCCGCCGGCCTTGTGGGCCAGCTCGCGGGAGTATTCAGCAAAGAGCACCAGGGCGGCGAGACCGGCCGAGCCGATGGCATAGCCCTTGGTCACGGCCTTGGTCGTGTTGCCGACAGCATCGAGCGGGTCGGTCACGTCACGCACCGCCTGCGGGAGCCCGGACATTT
>JBAIYC010000418.1:0-21453 GCA_037916085.1 Nitrospirota bacterium
GATTCAGGAAACGGAGCACGTTCCCCTTCGTACAGTCGAGGGCCTGGGTGCCGTTGATATCGATGAGACACATCCGGCATCGGCCCCGTGCCCGTTGGCGCGCTGCTCCGATCGAGATGAGCTCGCCAGTGATCTCACCGATCTTGGCGCGGCCGGGGATCGCCTCAGCGGCGAATGCGCCCCGGCCTTCGATGGAGCTTCGGTCCGGTCTGACACTGTATCGTAACATGGGTTACATCCCGGAGATTCGGACAGGGGGAGAGCTGCGGGACGCGCTAGAGCCTGATCTCGCGGAGATATTTCGCCGCGTCTTCCGGTGGCGTGGGGTTGATATAGAAGCCGGAGCCCCATTCGAAGCCCGCGGTTCGGGTGAGCCGCGGCATGATCTCCAGGTGCCAGTGGAAGTCTTCGCTCAGGGTGTGCCAGTGGCCGTGCCGCAACACCCGGTTCGGCGCCGTATAGAGAATGTAGTTATACGGGGCATTGTCCAGCGTTTTGCTCAGGCGGAGGAGGGTGTTCTTGAGCGTCCTGCCGAAATCCATCATCTCTTCCTTGGTGATGTCCGGATAGGCGCAGGAGTGTTTCTTGGGATAGACCCAGGTCTCAAACGGAAAGCGTGCTGCAAAGGGCGTGAAGACAAGAAAATGCCGGGACTCCTCTACCACCCGCGCCGCGTCGGCGAGCTCCTGCCGCACGATGTCGCAGAAGATGCATCGCTCCTTGTAGTCATAGTAGGATTTGGCACCGTCAAGCTTTTCCTTCACGCGCTTCGGGATGATCGGCGTCGCGATGATCTGGGAATGGGTGTGATTGAGGGTGGAGCCGGCTTCGAAACCCTGGTTCTTGAGCACCATGACGTAGCGCAGCCGCTCATCACGCTCAAGGTCCAGGATACGGTCGCGGTAGGCCCAGAGCACTTTTTCGACCTGGCTTTCGGGAAGTTCCTCGAGCCGCCGACCGTGCTCGGGGGTCTCGATGATGTACTCGTGGGCCCCGACACCGTTCATCCAGTCGTAGACGCCGTTGCCCTCACGCTCCAGGCTGCCCTCGACGTGCAGAACCGGGAACTTGCTCGGAATGACGCGAACCCACCAGCCCGGCGAATCCGGTTCGCTCTTGTCGACGCGGAACGAAGCAATCTCGTGTGGGGTCCGGATTTCGTTTCCGCCGCAGAAGGGGCACTCCGCCGGCAAAACATCATCTTCCGGCTCTTCGACGTGGTAGTCCTCGGGTTTCTTTGGCCGCTCCGTGGAGATGATGATCCAGCGTCCGACGATTGGGTCCTTGCGAAGTCGTGACATCACTTCCCCTGCCGTGTCTTGCGCTCGGCCAGGACCTTGTGGACGATGCGTTTCAGTTCTTTGATGCGGATAGGCTTGTTGATGTACTCGGCAGCGCCGAGGCTCATCGCCTTAAGGTAGGATTCGACCTCGCCGTACGCCGTCACCATGATGACGTCGGACCGCATTCCGCTCTTACGGATCTCCTGCAGGAGCTGCAGACCGTCCATGCCCGGCATCTTGATGTCCGTCACGATCAGATCGAAGCTGTCGGCCTTCAGTCGGGACACCGCGTCCTCGCCGCTGACGGCAAGCGTGACGTGATATCCTTCGTCGGTCAGGATAGTATTGAACAGCTCGCGTGCACCCTCTTCATCATCGACGACGAGGATCTTCATCGGTTCTCCAACGATATAGATGATGCAAAAAATATCACAAAAACACCGCTCCGTCAAGGTAACGCGACAATTAATTCATCGCTCGCTCAGCCATGGCACCATCGGTAACGGGGTACGGCGGACACGGAGAGGTCAGCGATTCATATCGTAGAGCATGCGGAGCCCTTCGAGCGTCAGATTCGGGCGGACCTCGTTCACCGATACGGTCTCCGAGGCAACGAGTTCGGCAAGTCCGCCCGTGGTGATCACTCGCGCATCTGCAGCGAATTCCTTCTTCATCCGCGCGACGATGCCATCCACCAGCCCGGCGTAGCCGTAGATGATCCCCGCCTGCATGGCGGTGATCGTGTCCCTTCCGATCACGGTGGCGGGCTTGGCAAGCTCGATGCGCGGCAACTTTGCCGCCCGCTGGTACAATGCATCTGCCGAGATCTTCACGCCCGGCACGATGGCCCCGCCCAGGTACGTTCCCGTCCCCGTCACCGCGCAGAAGGTCGTTGCCGTGCCGAAATCCACGATGATGAGCGGCCCGCCATAGAGCCGGAATGCTGCAGCTGCGTTCACGATGCGGTCGGCGCCGATCTCCTGGGGGTTGTCGTACGCGAGGGTAATGCCTGTCTTAAGCTCACTCGTGACGACCTTCGGGTCCAGTCCGAAGTACTTCCGGGACATTGCCGCCATCACGGGCAGCAGCGGCGGAACCACCGTTGAGATGATCACGCCGTCGATCTGAGGGAAGGTGAACCCGCCGAGGCCGAAGAGGTCTTTCACGATCATGCCGTATTCATCCGACGTGATCTGCGTGTTCGTTCCGATCCGCCAATGCTCGCGCAGGCGGTCTCCATCGAATACGCCGAGGACGACGTTGGAATTGCCGATATCGATGGCAAGCAGCATGCTACCTCCTCTGGGATGTCCTCGTCTCCCGCGTCAGCTCGTCCCCTTCACAAGCGTCACATCTCCGGCGGCAACATGATGGACCGTGCCGCTGTCAAGCACCACCACGAGACGGCCCTCGTCGTCCACGTCCCGGGCACTGCCTTCCATGGCCGGCCCTCCTGTCCGCACGGCAACACGCCGTCCCAGGGTGACGTTCAGCGATCTCCATGCCGAAAGAACAGCGGCCTCATCCTTTAGAAAGAGCGCGTACCAGCGATCGAGCTCGCCGAGCAACTGACGCAGGAAAGCGGTCCGGTCCACCGGCCTGCCCGCAGCTGCCGCGAGGGTCGTGGCCAGGGGTCGAACGTCGGCTGGCAGTTTGCGCGGGTCCATGTTCACGTTCACGCCGATTCCGAGGACGATGTGACGAATACGGTCCGGCTCCGCGCTCATTTCGCTCAGCAGGCCGGCGACCTTCTTCCCTGCGAGCAGGACATCATTGGGCCACTTGATTCCCGCTTCCAGACCCGGGTAGGAGCGGACCGCCGATGCCACGGCAACCGCGCCGAGGAGGGTGATGAGCGGGGCCTTGTTCACCGGCACAACGGGTCGAAGCACCACGCTCAGATACACGTTGCCCCGCGGCGAGACCCACATCCGCCCGAGCCGTCCCTTGCCGCCGGTCTGGGTCTCGGCCAGGACGGCCGTTCCTTCGGGGGCACCGTTCTGAGCCAGCTCCATTGCAGCGGTGTTCGTCGATGCCGTTTCGGGAAGGTAGCGGATATCGCTCCCGATGATACGCCGTGCCGAACCGGGAGCCCGCAAATCGCTCACCAGGATCACGTCGGGCAAGGCCGTGATGCGGTAGCCTTTCGACGGCACCGCCTCGATGCCGTACCCCTGGCGCTGCAGCGAACGGATGTGCTTCCAGACCGCGGTGCGCGAAACACCCATAGCCGCCGCCAGCTCTGCGCCGGAAACGAATCCGGCCGGAGAGGCGCGGAGCAGTCTCAGGATATCGTCTTTGTCCATGGAGCGGAGAAAGCGTACCTGCCGGAAACAGACCGCTGCCCATCCCGGCGGGCGGCTAGCGTATCTTCATGCTGATGTCTGCCGCCGGAGCCGAATGGGTCAGGCTTCCCGAGGAGATGAAATCCACGCCCGTCTCGGCGATTGCCTTGATGTTCTCGAGGGTCACGTTGCCCGACGCTTCGACGAGGACCCGGCCGCCGACGATGCTCACCGCCTGCTTCATGATGTGCGGCGGCATGTTGTCCAGCATGATCATGGTGGCGCCGGCCGCCATCGCCTCGCGCACTTCATCAAGGGTCTTGACCTCCACCTCGATCTTGAGGAGCGGCTGGACCTTCTGCCGGATATCGGCCATGGCCTTGATGATGCCGCCTGCGGCAGTGATATGGTTGTCCTTGATCAGGACGCCGTCGTAGAGCCCGGAGCGGTGATTTCTCCCGCCGCCCATCCGTACGGCGTACTTCTCTAGGGCCCGGTATCCTGGAAGCGTCTTTCTCGTGTCCAGGATCTCGGCCCGCTGCCCCTTCAATGCCTCGACGAACCTGGCCGTGTGCGTGGCGATGCCGGAAAGATGCTGCATCAGGTTGAGCGCGACCCGCTCGCCCGCCAGGAGCGCCCGCGTCTTGCCCTGGACCTGGGCGATGATCGAGCCCGACGGAATGCGGTTCCCGTCATGGACGAGAGGCGTGAACTGCACCCAGGGGTCGAGCTTCCGGAAGACCGCGTGGGCGATGAGCACGCCGACAACGATGAGGTCCTGCTTCGCGATGATCTCCGCCGTTGCGGTCGACTCCTCGGAGATCACCGCATCGGACGTAACATCGCCGGGACCGATATCCTCCCAGAGAGCTTCTTCGATCATTTTGCGTACCAGGTGTTCCATGATGTCCGCACCCCTCGTAATGGATTAGTGCTTTCACCGCGCCGCCGGAAGTTCACGCATCCAAGATCCTGAGGCTTTGTTCCAACTTGTCGCGCTTGGCCTTGAAACCTTCAAGTTTTGCCGTATCCTTTTCCACGACCTCCCGGGGGGCTTTGTCGACAAAGTTCTTGTTCGCAAGCTTCTTGGAGAAGATGTCAATGTCCCTGGATATCTTCGCAATCTCCTTTTGAAGGCGGTCCCGCTCCGCGTCTTTGTCGACGACCTGGTCCGAGGAAACATAGATCTCAGCACCGCGGATCGTGCCTGTTGACGATCCCTCGGGCTTTGCTACGTCAAGGGCAATTGCCAGATGCGATAGCCCTGCCAGCGATGTCACGTATCCGGCGGTCCGTTCAAGCGTCGCGAGGATATCTTTGTTCTCGGCCCGTATGCTTGCGCGCACGCGCTCCCGGGGCGATATGTTCATCTCGCCGCGAATATTCCTGATGGACAGGATTGCGTCCATGGGCAGGCGCATGGACTGCTCGATGGCCTCATCAATGTACGTGCTGTCCGACGTCGGGAAGGATGATATCATGATCGAATCCCCGTCCCCCCGGACCTTCTTCGGAAGTTTCTGCCAGATCTCTTCGGTAATGAACGGCATAATCGGATGGAGCAGGCGCAGCGCCCGTTCGAGGGTCATGACCAGCGTGGTCTGCGCACACATTCTCTTTGCCAGATCCTGGTCCTTGAGCGCCGGCTTGGAGAGCTCGACGTACCAGTCGCAGTACTCGTGCCAGATGAACTGGTAGAGAGCCGATGCCGCATCGTTGAACCGGTACTCCGCAAGGGCTGCCTGGACATCCCGTGTGACCGTGTTGAGGCGGGACACAATCCAGCGGTCCGCCAGCGATGACTCCGTGACCACGATATCGTTGTTCGGAACGAAATCAGCATCAGTGTTCATGAGGACAAAGCGGCTCGCGTTCCAGATCTTGTTCGCGAAGTTCCGGTAGCCCTCGATCCGCTCGGCGGACATCTTGATGTCCCGCCCCTGGGCGGCGAATGCGACCAGCGTGAACCGGAACGCGTCGGTGCCAAACTGCTCGGTCATCTCCAAGGGATCGATGACGTTCCCCTTGGACTTGCTCATCTTCTGGCCTTCTGCGTCGCGGACGAGAGCATGGATGTAAACATCACGGAACGGGATCTGCTGCATGAAGCGGAGGCCCATCATGATCATGCGGGCGACCCAGAAGAAGATGATGTCAAAGCTCGTGACCAGGACCGACGTGGGATAGTAGACCGCAAGCTCCTTCGTCGCATCCGGCCAGCCGAGCGTGGAAAAGGGCCAGAGCGCCGAGGAGAACCACGTATCGAGCACGTCCGTTTCCTGCCGGATGTTCCCGCTTCCGCACTTGCCGCAGACCGTCGCGTCGGTGCGGGTAACCGTGATGTGGCCGCAGTTGTCGCAGTACCACGCAGGGATGCGGTGTCCCCACCAGATCTGGCGAGAAATGCACCAGTCCTTGATGTTCCGCATCCAGTCGAAATAGGTGTTCTCCCAGCCCTTCGGGATGAACCGTATGCTCCCGTCCTCCACCGCCTTGATGGCCGGTTCTGCGAGCGGCGCCGTTTTCACGAACCACTGCGGGGAGAGGTATGGTTCGACTACGGTCTTGCAGCGATAGCACTTCCCGATGGAGTGGCCGTGGTCCTCGGTCTTGATAAGATAGCCCTGCTCCTGCAGCAGCTCGACCACGATACCCCGCGCCTTCTTTACGGGCTTTCCCGCAATGAGCTTGATCGTCCCTGCCCTCACGTCGGGAATGTCCGAAAGGATCTCTGCCCGGTCGTTGAGGATCTTGATGCGCGGAAGTTCGGGGGACTGACGCTGACCGGCCTCGTAATCGCTGAAATCGTGCGCCGGCGTCACTTTGACAGCACCGGTGCCGAACTCCAGGTCCACCAGGATGGAATCGCCGACGACCGGGATCTTCCGATTCGTGAGCGGCAGGTCCACGGTCTTCCCGATCAGGTCTTTGTACCGCGGATCGAGAGGATGGACGGCGACCGCCGTGTCTCCCAGCATGGTCTCGGGCCGCGTCGTCGCAACGGTCAGACGCACCTTCGGGTCCTGGGACAGGGGATAGGAGATGTGGTAGAGCTTGCCTTTCTCCTCCTCGTGCTCCACCTCGATGTCCGAGAGTGCCGTGTGGCAGCGGGGACACCAGTTGATCAGCCGTTCGCCGCGGTAGATGAGGCCCTCCTCGTAGAGCCGGACGAACACCTCACGCACGGCACGCGAGAGCCCTTCGTCCATGGTGAAGCGCTCGCGGTCCCAGTCGCAGGACGCGCCAAGCTTCTTCAGCTGTTCAATGATCCTCCCGCCCGACTCACGTTTCCATTCCCATACTTTCTCGACAAAGCGTTCCCTTCCGAGGGCGTGCCGGTCGATGTGTTCCTTCGTAAGTTTGCGCTCCACCACGTTCTGCGTCGCGATGCCCGCGTGGTCTGTTCCCGGCACCCAGAGCGTGTTCCGTCCCGACATGCGCATCCACCGCACGAGGACGTCTTGGAGCGTTGAGTTCAGTGCATGTCCGATATGCAGGGACCCCGTTACGTTCGGCGGCGGGATGACGATGGAAAAGGGCACCGGGGTCGCATTGACGTCAGCGTGGAAGTACCTTCGGTCCAGCCACGCACGGTACCATACATCTTCGACAAGGCGTGGTTCGTAGGATTTGGAAAGTTCGGCAGAGGACATCAGGGGTTCGCTCCTTGAACGTGATGGACAACGAAAAAGGAGGGGAACTGGTCCCCTCCCGCATACGGTGCTCCTTGCGCAGCAACAGCGGAGTTCAGGAGCCTGCCTTGAGGCGCTCGATCTCTTCGCGGATGAGGCGCTCGGCAAGGTCGGGGATGACCTCCCAGGCCACCCGCTCCAGCACCTCCCGTGCAATCTTGGCCAGGATTTCCTGGCTCATCGCGTTCAGCACGTCCTCGGACACGGCGGCCTGCGCGGACTGCCGCGCCAGAGGAAGATCCGCGGGTGGAAGCCCCGCCTTGCCCGCTTCCTCCGCGACAGCAGGGATGTCATAACTGTATTCCTCGTGGGACACTCGGGACGCCATGTCCAGGGACTCGAAGCTCACAAAACCCGGTTGCATGGGCGTTGCCGCGGGCGTTTCTGCCGCCTTCGCCTGCTCTTCGAGGCCCAGCCCCTGCCGCATTTCATCTACGGCCTTTTGTCCGACGGGCAGCGCCTTTTCCATCTCGGGCGGCATGAACGGGACAGTTCCGAATGCGGGGGCTGGCTCTTTCGCGACCGCCTCGGCTCTGACATCCCGCTCTTCGACCTTCGCGGGAATCGGTGGCGTGACGGGTTGCTGAATCGGCGGCTCCTCCCCAAAGAGCTGTTCCGTATCGAAGGCTTCGGCCGCACCGGAAGCCTCTTGCTGGAGCTGAGCTTCCGGCTGCTGCGGTACGGGAGCGCCGCTCGCTTCCTCCGCCGGTGCAATCCCCATCTCCGGTAGAACTTCGATCTCCGGTTCAGCCTCGATCATCTCCGGTTTGACCTCGATGATCTCTGGCTCGACCTCGAAAACCTCTTCCTCATCAGCCGGCTGCATCTTCGCCGCAGCCGCTGGGGCCGGAGAGGCCGGTGCTTCCGCAATGATCCCGAAAATATCCGACGGAACCCCCGCTTTCGGCTTCGGCGGCACCGGCGAAGCCTGAAGAGGTTCGGAGGGCCGAGGTTGCTGCGAAAGGGGTGGCCTGGCCGCAGGCTGCGCCTGAGCAACCGGCATTTGTTTTGGCGCCGCCGGCTGCACGGCGGCAGGCCGCGAGACCGCTGTCGCCAATGCCTTCTTCACCCTGCCGATCAGCTCCTGGGACTCGAAGGGCTTTGCAATATGATCGACGATGCCGGCAGCCGCTCCGCGGTTCTCGTTATACTGGTCGTCCCGGCTCATCATCAGAATGACCGGCGTTTGGGACAGCGCGGCCGTCTGCTTCATCCGCGCTGCGAGCCCGTATCCGTCCAGACGAGGGAGTCCCACGTCGGCAAGCACGACATCAGGAACGATTCGGGAAGCATCGCTGATCGCCGCCTCGCCATCGCTCACGCAGGTCACTTCATACTCTTTCCCCGAAAAGAGCATTTCCACGACCTTCTGGATTGTGATGCTTTTGTCGGCCAACAAGATTTTAACCGGCATAGAATAACCTTTCAAAGCTCAGCAGGATAACTTCCTGATCCTCATCATACTGGACGCCTTTGACAAGTCGCGAATCGACGCCTGGTATATCAATCCTTTCATCGGTCGCGTCGTCCAGTTTCGTCATTTTGATTACCGCGTCCACCGTGACACCGAAATACCAGTCCTTTTCGCGAAGCAGGATAATGCTGTTGTCGCTCTTCCCCGCCACGCCATCCGGCGCGGTGAACCCGATCGGACCGGCGCGGTGCTGGCCCAAAAGTTGTGCCAGATTGATGATCGGGTAGATCGTGCCCCGGAAGTCTGCGACGCCTTCGACGTACGAATGGGAGAGCGGCACCTGTCGCGAACGCCGCCACGGTACGATCTCGACTGCCCCCTGCAGTCTGACGCCGAATATCCTTTCACCGACGCGGAATAGCAGGAAGTTCTGCATCATGGCAGAAGCCCGTCCTCGTTCAGCAAAAGGACAAGGTCGTCTCGGTTCTTCAGGATCCCAACATAGTGCTGCAGGCTGCTGTCCACGACGCCCTGGGGCATAGCGCAGGGACTCTCCCTCGTCTCGAGGAGCTCCGATGCGCCGTCCACGAGAAGCCCGAGGGGTCCTTTGCTGCTCTTCATCACGATCAGACTACCACCCGGCCTGCCAGGGAGCTTCAGCACCTTCTTCACATTCACAACCGGGATCAGCGTGTCGCGGTATTCGATCCTTCCCTCGCAGATCTCGGGCAGATTCGGGTCCTTTTGGACATTCCTCGGAACCATGATTTCGATGAGACTGGTGATCGGAATGGCGAAGCTCCCACCTTCGAGCAACAGTATCAGAAATCGTTTCGATTCGTTCATACCGGTGCCAGTGGTTCAGGCGCGCGCGGCCATCGCCGCGCTGCTCAGGAGGAGTCGCTTCAGGGCCTCGATCATTTCCTGTTCTTCAAAAGGCTTTACCAGATAGTCCTGGGCGCCCATGTCCATCGCCTTCTGGCGGTGCTTCTCACCGGCCCGCGAGGTCAGCACAATGATGGGGATCGTCGAGAACACTGGGTTCCTCTTCATCTCGGCAATGAGATCATAACCGTGCATCACGGGCATTTCGAGGTCCGTGATGACGGCATCGAACTTGGCCTTGCTCAGAACGTCGAGGGCGTTCATGCCGTCCGTGGCGGTCTCCACTTCGTACCCACTCCGGTCCAGGAAGCGTTGTACATATTTCCGGATGCTGATGGAGTCATCTACGATGAGGACACGCGGTTTCCGCCTTGCTGCATCAGTCGCCGCCACATCCCGGCTTCCAATATAGCTGGTCTTCGTGCTGATCGTCTCTTCCCCGAAAAGATGGGCGATATTCAGGATCAGCCGGACATCACCTTCACCGGATATCGTGCCCCCGGAGAACATCCGCACGTTCTTGAGGTATTCACCAAGGGACTTCACGACGATCTCTTCCCGCCCAAGGATATCCTCCACCATAAGTGCAAGTTTCTTCTCCGCCAGCACGAGGACCAGCGTCGGGTAGCGGTAGTCCTCTTCCTTCCGGGGGAGCTTGCCGGCTCCAAGGAGGGTGTTTAGCCGCAGAAGCCTCAGGAGGGTCCCTCGAAGATTCACCATCTCCTCGCCCGCGACCCGCTGGACCTCTTTTTCCGAGAAGCGCGTGGTCTCCTCGACAAGGTTCATGGGCACGGCGACTTCCTGGTCCTTCACTTTGACAATGAGAGCTTGGGCGATGGCAAGCGTCAACGGAAGCTTGATGATGAAACGTGTGCCGACGTTCTTCTCGGTCTTGATCTCGATGCGGCCGTTGATCTTCGCGAGCTGGGTCGTGACAACATCCATGCCGACGCCGCGACCCGAGACCTTTCCGACCGAGGAAGCTGTGGAGAATCCCGGTCGGAAGATCAGATTAAGACAGTCGGCATCAGAAAGGGATTTCGCCTCGGTCGCCGTGAGAAAGCCCTTCTCGATCGCTGCTCTGCGCAACTGCTCGGGGTCCATCCCCCGTCCGTCATCCTCGATCTGCAGGACAATGCTCCCACCGTCGTGGCGTGCCGACAGAAGAAGCGCTCCGGTCCCGTCCTTGCCGAGGCTTGCGCGCTCTTCCGGCGTTTCGAGGCCGTGGGAGATGGCGTTCCGAACCATATGCATAAGCGGGTCCGAGATGATCTCGAAGATCGTCTTGTCGATCTTCGTGTCACCGCCCGTGACGACCATGTTGATCCGCTTGTTCTCCGTCTGTGCGAGATCGCGTACCGGCCGCTGGAACAGCTGGAACAGACGGTCCATCTCGACCATCCGTGCCTGCGTGATCTCGTCCTGCAGGTTCGACGTGATCGACGAGATGCGCGCCGTGTCCAGCTCGAAGGAATCGAAGAACCCGGAAAGCTCTCCCATGATCTCGTTGGTGTCGTTCGTGATCTCGGCGAGCTTGCGGGAGAGCAGGTTGAAGTCGTCGTACCGGTCGAACTCCAGTTCGAAAAAATCTCCCGACTGGCCGGACGGACGACCAGGCGCTCCGAGGGCCGGTGTCGGTACGTCCAGGGTGTATTCGTACTTTTCCTCGAAGTTGCGGATCTCGTGCAAAAGCCGTTTCTGGCTGAAGGTCAGTTCGTCGCGGAGCGATTTGATGAGGTCGACCTGCTTGGTGAGCTTGTTCCGGTTCACGACCATCTCGCCGACCAGGTTCATCAGATTGTCCAGGCGATCGGTACTGACGCGGATGAACTGCTTCTCGATGTCCGGTGCGTCCGTTGCGCGACGCCCGAAGCCGCGTTTCTCCACGACACCGGACCGCTTCGCATCCTCCAGCTCGCTTCTGAGCGATTCCGCGGTCTGCACAGGCTCCTTCGTTGAAACAGAAGGACCGGTGGAAGCAGGAGCGGGCGGCGGAGGCAGGGTTGGAGCTACCTCAGGCGCCGCAAGGCCGGCCGCGTTTTGTTCCTCACGAAATGCGCTCTCCCAGGCCTGATCAAGCTCTTCCCGCGAGGGCAGGGAAACGGGTTCCTGTGACGCCTTACTGTGAACCGGAGCCGCCGCCGGTTGGACCGAAGACGGGGGGGGTGTCGCAGGAGACGGGACGGACGTCGATTCCGCTGGTTTCTCCTCAACCTCGGGAGCGCTGCCGCGGACCGACTCGACAATGGCCTTGAAGGACTGTGCGATGCTCTCGATGATCAGGGGATCTTCCTGCTTCTGGGAGGAAACGCCGTCCACCATGATCTTCACGGCGTCCACGCTGTCGAACAGGAAATTCAGGGTCTCCCGTGTCACGGGGATGGCTCCCGAACGGAAGAGGCCGAGCATGTCCTCGGCCTTGTGAGCAACATCGCTGATCCCCTCGAAGCCCATCATTGCCGCGGATCCCTTGAGCGTGTGCGCGGCACGAAAAAGCTCGTCGATAACCTCCCGGCTCATCGGGTCCTTCTCAAGAGCCAGCAGCCCGGCGTTCAGGTTCTGGATGTGTTCTCCGGCCTCGATCAGGAAGAACTCGATAATGCCGGACTTGTCAAGGGGTCCCGCCATAGGCCTACTCAACGAAACCGAGCTTGATCTCCTCGTCGCTGGTCGTCACGTCCTCGGCGAGCCGCGGATATGCGCGCTCGAGCGAGGGAACCTGGTTCGCCGGCGTCGCCATGGCCGGCTCGATTCCCAGTTTGAACCGACCGATGGCCGTGGTCAACTGCTTGGAAAGTTCGGCAAGACGGCTGATGGTCTCGACGGTATCCCGTACGCCGGTGGTCGTTTCTTGCGCCAGGCGGGAGATGCTGTTCATGGATTGCACGACACCCCCGGTTGCCTTCACCTGGCCCGCGGCCGCGCTGGTAATGTCCGTCACGAGGGTGGAGGTCTGCTTCACGATCTGCTCGATCTCCCGGAGTGCCGCTCCCGCCTGGTCGGCAAGCTTCGTTCCTTCCTCCACCTCGCGTGTTCCTTCTTCCATGACCGTCACTGCCTCACTCGTCTCCACCTGGATGCCCTTAATGAGACCCGTGATGTCCTTCGTAGCGCGGGCCGCGCGTTCCGCCAGTTTCCGGACCTCGTCGGCGACAACGGCGAAACCCTTGCCCTGCTCGCCGGCGCGGGCCGCCTCGATCGCGGCGTTGAGCGCCAGGAGGTTCGTCTGGGTCGCGATCTCGTTGATCACTTCGATAATGGCACCGATCTCGAGGGATCTTTCACCGAGGCCTTTGATCTTCTTCCCCGTTGTCTGCACGGCGGCCCGGATGCGCTGCATGCCCTTGATCGTCTCGGCCACGGACGCGCCGCCCTTCACGGCGGCCTGCGTGGCCTTTAGGGATGCCTGCGTGGCCGTGTCGGCGTTCTCGGCCATGCGTTGGATCGTGTTCGACATGTCGTTCACCGTGTTCACCGCGCCTTGGATCTGCGCGGTCTGCTGCTCGGCGCCGACGCGCATCCGCTCTGATGCACGGAGGATGTCGGTGGTCGAATGCTGGATCTCGACGGCAACGTTGCTCGCCTGGGTGACCAGGGAGGTTAGACCGGTGATCATGAGGTTGAACGCGTCGGCGACGGACCCGAGAGCGTCGGCGGTGACCTCGGCCTTCACAGTCAGGTCTCCTTCGGCGGCACTACTCACGATCGACAGCAGATCCATGACCTGGTGCTGCATCCTGTTCCTGTCCGTCTCCGTCTGAACCAGGCCTTGCAAGCGGTCGATCGTGTTATTGAGCGTCCGGCCCAGCTGACCAAGTTCATCGCCGGTCTTCACATTTGCCTTTTTTGACAGGTCGCCGCGCCCCAGGGCCTCGGCAACCCGCATGAGGTCTCGGACCGGGGAGATGATAATGGCGGCCATGATGACGGTGATAAGGGCCAGAACAGCAAGAGCGGCGCCGCCGACGTACAGGATCCTCACAAGGATGTTCCGAATGTTCAGTTTGATCTGCGTGATGTTCAGTCCGATATGCATGGAGCCGAGGGAGCCCTCGCTGATCGGCGATGCGATGTCGGTCACTTCGATGACCGTGTCCCTCATGGCAAGCGTGGCGTTCTCTGTCCCGAAGGGGACGTTCGGTGATAGCTGGTTGATTGTCTGGAGCTGCGCGGGGACTTGATTGCCTTCGAAGGACGACGACAGGATGCGGCCGCGTGCATCGCGCACGAATGCGTAGGCCACGTCAGGCTGTCCGATCGCCTCGCCGAGGATGAACTGGAGCGCGTTCAGGTCTTCACGCTGGACCGGTTCCGCGGCCTTCACCGAAAGCCCGTCTGCGAGGATCAGCGTCTTGTTCAAAGCCTCGTCCCGGAGCGTTTCCGCCAGCTGGTAGTAGATGACGGTCAGAATGCCGGTCCCGAAGAGTATCGACATCGTCACGATCATCAGCACAAGCTTGGTCCTGATGCTGACACGGCGAAAGAGTATGGCATCAACAATCTTCATAGACGGACTCCTTCTACTGCGAGAATATTCGAAACTCCGGCCGCATCGGGCCGGACGGACGCTAGACCAGCGTGATCGCTTCGAGAAGTCGCTCGATGTTAAGCATGGCGGCAACACCGTCCCGCCGCTGCACGATCGCCTGGAGATACCGGCCGCGGCTCTTGGCGCCGGCGTCCTGAACGGCTACCTCCGCCGGAACGGGCAGGATGCTGCTCCGCGGCACGGCGACGACTTCGGATACGGCATCAACGACAATGCCGAGGATCGTGTGATGGTGGCGAATGATGGCGATCTGATTGACGCCGGGTCGACGCGAAAGGGACAAGGCGGGGCGGATGTCGACGATCGGAACGATATTTCCCCGCAGATTGATCACACCGATAACATGGGAGGGAGTGGTGGGCACAGGGAAGATCTTCTGGGGAATGATGATTTCTGCAAGGACATCGACCGTCACGGCGTAGGAATCCCCGCTCATGCTGAAGAGGCATATCCGCACATCCTCTTCAGGCGTAGTTTGCTGCAGGACCTCGACGGTGGCATCAGTGCCTTGTTCTGCCAAACAGAGCTCCCTCTCCCGGGATGGTTCGCCTATACATATTTTTTGACGGTTCTGAGCAGGTCTTCCGGCTTGAAGGGTTTGGTAAGATACTCATCGGCACCCTGCTTCATGCCCCAGAACTTGTCGCTTTCCTGGTTCTTTGATGTGACCATAATGACCGGAATATTCTTCGTCTGCTGATTGCTCTTGATCTCGCGGCAGACCTGGAACCCGTTCTTCTTCGGCATGACAACATCGAGAATGAACAAGTCGAACTTGTCCGACTTGGCCTTGGCCTCGGCTGCCTCGCCGTCCATGACGGTCACGATTGTATGACCTGTAGACTGCAGTGCCTGCTGTATGATCTGCAGTTCCGACAGACTGTCGTCTGCCACGAGTATCTTGCCCATGTTCCTCTCCTTCTTGTGTTCCCCCAATGTGCGCCAAGTTAACACATTTTGTTGGTAATGTCAAGTTTTCTTTCGTTTTATCGCTGGGTTGCAATCGCTGCTCTTATGACCTACTTCTTTTGCCGTATCAGGTTTACTGACAGAAGGATGAACATGCTCTTGGCCACATCGAAATCCGATAGCATGGAAATATCGTTGATTTCCTGAACCGTCCGCCTGCCGTCGACCAGTGAAAATATCTTCAGGTCGAGGGTGCTCAAACCCCGCCGCGTCAGCTCTTCGGCATTTCCAATGAGCGGCTCGAAAATAATCGAAAAACTGGGAATCTTCTTCTGGATCAGTACCCACTCATCGGCCCTGCGCGTCCCTTCGAGAATGAGATCATCGACCTTCAAGGCCACAGGATTGGCGAACGCCGGCGGCATTTCCTTGTCGAAGACGAATGCCCCGTCCTTCCATCCCATCGCGCTGAACACTGCAGACTCCGTATGGCGCCTGAGACAGGACCCGAAGGTTTTCTGATCGAGCAGTCGCTCCTGGGCCAGCACGCCATCAATGGGCTGGCCCGTCATCTCGGCGATCCGCAGCGCGTGCAGCAACCCGTCGTCGGCAACTCGGCAGGTCTTTCGGAGAAGGCCTTCCACGCCTCCGATAGTCCCGTTCACCTCGATCCCGCCGAATACAACTGCGCCGTCTCGGAAATAGATTTCCGCGCTCCCGTCTGGGCGGGTGATCAGGAGACGTCCTGTCTGGCGCTGCAGGGCAAGCATTTGCATAAGCTCAATGATGCGGAAGGACGCGAGGTTGCCGCGGATCGCGGCGCCGTCGGCCGCACCGCCTCCGCCGATCTCTTTCCTGATCAGTTCCGGCAGCGTTGTCGATGCGAACTCATCGAGGAGGCGCTTTACGATAGCCGCGACCATCGCCTCGAGGCCCTGGGGGGGAACAGCCGTCTCAAACGAGGATGATGCAGCCGAAGCCGCTGTCGATTGCGACAGCCGTGCCCTCATCGCAGCAGAAGCTGCCAGAGCGGTTTCTTCCCGGGCCTTCTTGTCCAAAACCTCCCGAATCCTCGTCAGCAGCTCTTCGGGCTGGAAGGGCTTGGTAAAATATTCGCTGATGCCGAGAACGTCAACGAACTTGCTTCCGACCTTATCGCCCTTGGAGGTGACCAGGATGATCGGCGTCGTCTTGAACTCAGCGTCCTCCTTGAGCGTCTTGCAGACCTGGTAGCCATTCATTTTCGGCATGACAAAATCCACCAGGATGAGATCGGGCCGTTCGGACCTGGCCTTCGCAATGCCCTCTTCGCCGTCCGAGGCCAGAATGACCTGATACCCCTGCGATGAGAGGATCATTTCGATCAGCCGCTGTACCGTCGGGCTGTCGTCTATATTGAGGATCTTTTCCCGGGCCATCAGCGCGTCCCTGCGTCGCCAGCTGCGAAACTGATAATAGCATGGCCGAAAAGGCATTGTCAAATGCCTCGCCGGCACGTGGAGCGGGTTTCTCTGATGCTGAGAAAGGGCGGGCAGAGGAGGCCGTCACAGGAAATCTTAGACACGTATATCGTCGATCTGCTGGGCGAGTTTCTTTACGAGAACGATGCCGTTCTCCGTGTGAAAGATGACCTTGCGTCCGGTCCTGCCGCCGGTGTCGGAGCTCACAATCGGAATGTTCTCCTGGCGCAGCACGTCCTCGGCGAGCCGAACGTTCCGTTCACCGATGTTCATGAAAGGGTTCGTGACGTTCAGCACCACGCCGCCGCCGAAGATCTTTGCGCGCAGGTTCCTCTTATTCGATCCTAGGTCCTGAAGCTGTTCCAGGAGCTTCGCAACGGCGATATTTCCATACTTTGGGGACGCCAGGCCCTCGCCGTTCCAGAGCGGAAGCATGTAATGGTTCATCCCCCCGATGCGCAGAACACAGTCCCACAGGCAGACCGAGACGCACGAGCCGAGCACGGTCGTAATGACATGCGGCTGTGCGGGCGCCATGAGGCTTCCGGCAAGCAAGTAATGACTGTTCGGAACGGGCTCGGCTGTCATAAGGCTTCCTGCCGGCTGGCGCGCCCATGCAGACGCGTCCCACCGGCACAATCAGAACTGGGTACCGCCTTCGAAGATGAATTCGTTCCCGCCGCCGGAGGTGGTGTCGACCGGACCGCTGCTCTCCAGTTCGGGCAGGAAGACCGTGAAGATGCAGCCACTTCCCTCGGCTCCCGTGAGCGCAATCGTCCCGCCGAGCGTTTCCACCAGGGCCTTGGTGATGCTGAGCCCGAGTCCGTGTCCCTTGTGACGCTTGCGCACGCCGGAGTCGAGCTGGACGAACCGGTCGAACACCCTTCTTCGGTCCTGTTCCGGGATGCCGATGCCCTCGTCTGCGATGGAGATCATGAGCTGGTCACCCGACCGTCCTGTGGTGATAGTAACGTGTTTTCCCTCCCGATTGAACTCGATGGCATTCGCCAAGAGGTTGGCGAGAACCCGCTGCAGCTTGTCCGGGTCGGTCGTGAACGTAATCGACCCGTCTGTCCCGGAGGATGGGCAGGCAAAGACCAGAGCGATCTTCCGCTCCGCCGCTTTGTGGTCGAAGGCTGCGATCTGTCCGCGGACCAGTGTGGCCACGTCGACACGCGAAATGCTCATGCCCATGTCTCCCGCTTCGAGCTCTGCGGCTGCAAAGATGTTCTTGAGCTGGAAGTCTAGATCGAAGGCCTCGTGGTAGATGACAGCAGTCATGGAGCGGAGCGTTTCGGTATCGACCTGCTTGTCGATGATCTGCCGTGCCAGCCCCATGATCGATGCCAGCGGATTGTTGATCTCATTGCGGATGTTCGACAGGAAATCGCTTTTCAACGACTCCGACTGACGGAGCTTTTCGTTGACTCGCTCCAGGTTCTGCGTCATCGCCCGGAGACTGCTAACGGCGATCGCATTCTCCTCGAACCTGCGCTTCAGCTCCTCCAGCAGCATGTTGTCATCAATCTTGTCCATCGTTCCCTCCTGGCGGTGCGCACCGCTGCCGCACGAGATCACTCCGTCGAAGACCCCTTCCTGGCGCGGCCCAGGCAGGCCCACGCCATCCGAATGATAGGTACATGATAACTGAAAATGACCCTTGTCCGGCAACAAAAAAGGTTCGGGCCGGCCTACTCACACTTGGCATTTTCCTTACAGAGGCCCTCATCCGGCGGCGGGTTGAATATCTGACCAGGTGTTCCCAGGGGAGAAAAGAGGTTCAGCGTCCCGGACGGTGCAGACTTTTCCGAGGGGGATAAGGGGGAACGAGGCCGTGAAGTTATTCCTGCCGCAGGAGGCTGGGCGCTCTTGCAGGCTGCAAGATAGCGCCGGATGGCATCCGTCCCCGTCAGGAATATCTTCTCATAGGGGCCGTTTACCATGAGCGTCGGCACATGCTCGATGCCCAGGTTCTTGAGCGTCGTCGCATGCTCTTTGACCTCGACATCCACCACCCCGATCCCCTGGCGTTCCATCTCCGTCCGTATCTCCTGGCAGTGCTTGCAGTCGGGACTGAAAAAGAGGATGTATTTCCCGTCCAGCGGAAGCGCGGACCCGCTGGGAAGGACAAGATAGACCAGGCCCAGGACGACAAGGAGCGCGCCGAATCCCGCCGCCGCGCCGCGATGTCCGGCGGCAATCCGGAGCACGCCCATCACGATATAGATGCCGAGGACGCTCAGACAGAAGATGCAGACGGTATGCAGGTGAAAGAGCTGGTATCCCGCAAGAAAACCTTCCCCTGCAAGAGCGGCCACGAGCACGACGTCGATGAGGCGGTCACTCCCTGCGCCCGACGACCGCATGCTGCGGGCTGCCAGCACGGTCAGCAGGGCGAGCACACCCAGACCGAGGAGCACCATTGACAGGTCGCCGAACCGCGTGTACTGCGACACCACTTTGCATCCCTCGGAGACGCAGATGCTCTTTCCGAGGAACTGCAGCACTGCTTCGACGACCAGATACACGGTGCCGAGCGCACTGGTAAGGAGAAATAGGAGGCTTGCGAGATAGGTCCCGTTCATGGCTCGCTCCGCCGTCGGTCAGATCGCATCGTCGTGAGGACTACAGTCCCGCCGCAACGGCATCGATGAACTCCTCGGTCCGCGCGTATTTAGCCGGCCGGGGCTCGGCAATGGAGGCCAGGTCCTTGGTCATGATGCCCTTCTCGATGGTCCCAATCACGGTCCGTTCGAGCTTGCGGGCAAAGGACACGACATCAGGCGTTCCGTCGATCTCGCCTCGCCGGGCAATGGCCCCGGTCCAGGCGAAGATGGACGCAACGGAGTTGGTCGATGTCGGATTCCCCTTGAGGTGCTCGTAGTAATGGCGCATGACAGTCCCATGCGCCGCTTCGAACTCGTACTTGCCGTCGGGGGAAACGAGGACTGACGTCATGAGACCCAGGCTGCCGAACCCGGCGGCAACAAGATCGCTCATCACGTCGCCGTCGTAGTTCATGCACGCCCAGAGCATCCCGCCCTCGGACTTCACAATCTGGGCGACCGCATCGTCAATGAGCATATACCGGTAGCTGATGCCGGCGCGCTCGAAGTTCTGCCGCGCCTTCTCCGCCTCGTCGGCGAAGATATCACGGAAATAGCCGTGGTACTGCTTGGAGATGGTGTCCTTTGCCCCGAACCAGATGTCGACGCGCTCGGCCACGGCATACTGGATGCAGGCCATCGCAAAGCTCCGAATCGACCTTTCCGTGTTGTGCATGCCCATGATCACGCCAGGCCCCTTGAACTCATGGACCGCCGTGGTCCGGGGCGCGCCGCCGTCCGCCGGCGTGAACACGATCTCGGCCCTGCCCGGACCCGTGACGACCAGTTCGGCGTTCTTGTAAATGTCGCCGTAGGCATGACGACCGATGATGATCGGCCGTTTCCACGCTCGCACCGCAGGGGGGATGCTGGCGACAATGATGGGCTTGCGAAAGACCGTTCCATCCAGCAGGGAACGGATCGTCCCGTTGGGGCTGGCCCACTGTTTCTTGAGGCCGTACTCCTTCACGCGGGCAGCGTTCGGCGTGATCGTTGCGCATTTGACACCCACGCCGAACTGCTTGATCGCCTCGGCGGCCTCGACGGTCACGCGGTCGTCCGTCTCGTCGCGGTTCTTGATGCCGAGATCGAAGTACTTGAGGTCGACCGAGACATGAGGCAGGATGAGCTTTTCCTTGATCATCTTCCAGATGATCCGCGTCATCTCGTCGCCGTCCATTTCCACGATGGGATTCTTTACGATGATAGGCACGACAGGCTCCCCTTAGCGGTCGATCACGTCCGAATGGGGATATTAAAGCGGAGCGCGGGGATTGTCAACAGGACAGTGGGGCATATCGCGCTACCGTTTGCGGCATGCCGATTGCCTCCGGGTCTGCGCTCAAGCCGAATGGTGGGTGTGATCCCGGAAAAACGATGTCGCGGAGGGAGCTAGGTCCGCCGCCGAAGGAACACGACGATCGCTCCGCTGCCGCCCCTGTCGCGGGGCGCAGGAAGGAACTCGGCGACCATGCTCTTTCCGGGTCCTGCAAGCCAGTCCCGCACCGCCGCCGGCAGGACCGGTCCGTCGGGGGAGTTGATGCCTTTCCCGGTGATGACCAGCACCGCCTCGTCGCCGCGCGCGTAGGCGCCGGCGACGAACTGATGGAGTTTGCGGACCGCGTCATCCCGGAGCGAGCCGTGGAGGTCGAGCTCCTGGCCGATGCGGATGGTCCCTTTCCTCAGCTGGCGCATGCGGCTCGACGGCGAGCGGCGAATGCCACTTTCGTCGAGCGAGTCGTCGTCGCTCACTTTTTCTCGGGCGCTGCCCGCGCCTATCGCGGTCATGGCCTGGAGAAAGAGCCCGCTCTCGTTCTCGTCAACCGGAGCTTCCGGACGCGGTGTTCGGTCGTTCGGCACATCCGCCGGCTCGATCGCGTTCTCTTCTCCCCGGTCGATGGGCTTCGCGCCACGGACCGAACGCGAGAAGAGGTCCGCGTCGTCGACAGCGGCCTCAGCTTCGATTGTAAGATCTTTCTGCCGCGGTGTATTCGGACGGGTGGAAGCGCCCTTGAGGGAGTGAAAGGGGTTGTTCCTGAACGCAGCAGGCGCCGGATGATTCTTGCGTTTCTTCTTCATGGTGTTTTGAGAATCGTCGAGGGCTCTAACAGACCGTTGAAAAAGACCCCTCTTGCTGTCATTGCGAGAAGCATGAGCGACGAAGCAAGCTCGTGGCTGCTTGAAATACTTAACTTCGAGTTTACTTCCCTTCGCCCGTAAAGACCCTGAAAAACGATTTCTTGCTAATGGTCGGGATATCGCTCTGCGATGTTCCGGACCGTGTCCAGACAGGCAAAGAACGTATCGACCATATCGGGGTCGAAGTGCGTGCCGGAACAGGCCTTGAGCTCGTCGAGAACCTGGCCTTCG
>JBAIYC010000419.1:0-3285 GCA_037916085.1 Nitrospirota bacterium
CATGCTCTTCTCCGAAGACGTGGTGGATGATCTCCCAGGCGGTCTCTTCGATGGATTTATTCGTTGTATCGACGACTTTCCAGCTCCTGTTCTTCCTGATAAGGTCGCGGACATATTCGACCTCGGCGAAGATTTTCTTGAAATCGCTGTAGCCGGGTCTGAGCTTGGAACGTTTTTGGCGGACCATCCGTACCTTCTGGAGCACCTCGGGGTCTATGTTGAGGCAGACGATCTTGTGCTGGTCGATTGCGAAGAGTTCTTCCGGAAGGGGGATCCCCGGAACAATGGGGACGTTTGCGACTTTGAAGCCTTCCTGGGCAAGATAGAACGAGGTCGGCGTCTTGGACGTCCGGGAAAGACCGAGAATGACGATGTCCGCGTCACGCAGGCGCTCTACGCCCCTTCCATCGTCATGGCCGATTGTATACTCGATGGCATCGATGCGCTTGAAATACCGTGCATCAACTTTTCTGAGCAGGCTCGGGGTTTCGAGGGGCTCCAGCTTCAGATAGGAGGCAAGAATGTTGATGAGGGGCCCCAGGATGTCAAGGTGAAAAATGTCATTCTTGCGGCAGAAGGCGCTGGCATAATCCCTCATTTCCTTCTTGACGAAGGTGAAGGCGACAAGTGCCTTGGCCGCATCCGCCTGTTCAAGGACCTCTTTGAGATCCGTTGTCGTATCGACGTCGTGGAAGACCATCATCTTCGTGCGGTCCCGTTCAAATTGCACCAGTGCGGCCCTCAGAATGTGCAGGGCGCTCTGGCCAGTGGCATCGGAAATGATATAGATTTTTTTTGCAGGCATGGTACTCCGGATTGTTCGATGGGGAATCAGAACAGGAACCTCTGTTTATTGTATAGCAATTTTTCTGAAATGCAAGATGTCGGACGGGTGTGGCGTGCCGATCAGGCAAGGGAGACCGCGCCCGCCCCGAGGACGGACTCGATTTCACTGATGAGCCTTTCATCGGGCGTTATGCGGATCTCCCGTCCCAACGATATGAGGGAGTCCTTCCGCGAGGGATTTTGGAGCCGGAGATAGACGGGGATGGTCCCCTGATGGCGGAGAAGAATGTCCTTGACCTTGAGGAGGTCTTCCTGGGTCAGGCCGGTGGCGTTCAGCCTGATGTCCACCCGCGTGGCTCCTTTCCTTTTGACGTCGGCAAGGAGATGGATCCGCACCGCCTTGATCTTGTTGCCCTGTTCGCTTTTGTCGAGCTGGCCCGCAACGATGATGGGCGTATCGGTCAAAAGCATATGCTGGGCCGTTTTGTAGAGGTCGGGGAACACCACGACTTCGACGGTGCCGGAGAGATCTTCGAGGTTGAGAATCGCCATCTTTTCCTGGCTCTTTTTTGTTATCTTGAGCTTCATGTCCGCGATTATGCCGCAGATCGTCACGTCCTTGCCGTCCTGCACGTTTTCGAGCGTCTCCGTCGTCGCCGTGGCGTAGCGGGAGATGTCGGCCTGGAAAGCGGCGAGGGGATGTCCCGAAAGGTAGAACCCGATACTTTCCTTTTCAAAGGAGAGGAGCTGGTTTTCTTTCCATTCCGGGACATCAGGCAGGGCCGGCTCCTTGTGGCTGTCCAGGGTGTCGAAGATGCTGAACTGGCCGATGGCCTCCTGCTCCTGGTGCTTGCTCCCTTCATCAATGATCATGTCGAGGCCGTTCATCATCTGGGCCCGCCGTGCCTTGCTGAAATCAAAAGCCCCGCACTTGATCAGGGCCTCCATGACCCTCCGGTTCACCTTGCGCTGATCCACCTTTTTACAGAAATCCGCAAGGGACGTATACGCACCTTTTGTTTCCCGCGCTTCGCTAATGGCCTCGATGGCCGAGAGCCCGACGTTCTTGACCGCGGCAAGGCCGAATCGGATCGAGCCGATGGTGCTGCCCGGCTCGACGTTCTCGCGGTCGTGGGCCTCGACCACGGTAAAGTCCGACCGGCTCTCGTTCACGTCCGGGGGAAGAATGTTGATGCCCATCTGGCGCGACTCATAGATGTACTTCACCACCTTGTCGGTGTCCTGGACTTCACTCGTCAGAAGCGCTGCCATGTAGTCAACGGGATAGTGGGCCTTCAGATACGCGGTCTGGTAGGAAATCAGGGCATAGGCCGCGGAATGGGACTTGTTGAACCCGTACTCCGCGAACTTTGCCATGAGGTCGAAGATCGCCTCGGCCTTCTTCACGTCGATGCCCTGTTTTTTCGCGCCGTCGAGGAAGGGGACTTTCTCCTTGGCCATGACTTCGGGATCCTTTTTTCCCATGGCCCGGCGCAGAAGGTCGGCTTGGCCCAGGGAGTAGCCGGCAAGGGTGCGCGAGATCTGCATGACCTGCTCCTGGTATACGATGACGCCATAGGTGTCCTTGAGGATCGGCTCGAGCTGGGGAAGCTCATAGGTGATCCTGGTCGCGCCTTTCTTGCGTTTGATGAAGTCGTCAACCATGCCGCTCCCGAGCGGGCCGGGACGGTAGAGTGCCACGAGAGCGATGAGGTCCTCGAAACACTGCGGCTTCATCTTTATCACGATGTCGCGCATGCCCGACGATTCGAGCTGGAAGACGCCGGCAGTCTCTCCTCGGGCAAGCAGATCGTAGGTCTTTCCGTCATCCATGGGGATGCGGTTTATCCGGAAGGTCTCCGCTTCCGCGAGCGGCGCTTTCCCGAGCCGCTCATTGATCGTCTCCACGGCCTTGTTGATCACCGTTAGCGTCCGCAGACCCAGGAAATCGAATTTGACCAGTCCGATCTTCTCGACGCCCTTCATGTCGAACTGGGTCGTGGTCTCGTCCTTGGGCGTTTTGAACAGCGGAACGTATTCCGTGAGCGGCTCCTCGGAGATGACAACGCCGGCGGCATGTTTGGACGCGTGCCGGACCTGGCCTTCGAGGCTCCGCGCGATCTCGATCAATTCGGCCATGCGCTGGTCCTTCATGAGCTCCTTGAACTTCGGCTCCTGTTTCATGGCCTCATCGAGGGTGATGTTGAGGGTGTTCGGAACGAGTTTGGCGACTTTGTCCACCTCGGAGTAAGGGATGTCAAGCACGCGGCCCACGTCGCGAATCACGCCTTTTGCCATCATGGTGCCGTAGGTGATGATCTGGGTCACATGATCCTGACCGTATTTCTCGATGACATACCGGAAGACCTCGTCGCGGCGGTCCATGCAGAAGTCCACGTCGATATCCGGCATGCTGATGCGCTCGGGGTTCAGGAACCGTTCGAAGAGAAGGTTGTAGGGCAGGGGATCGAGGTCGGTAATCCGGAGCGAATAGGCAAC
>JBAIYC010000420.1:0-2242 GCA_037916085.1 Nitrospirota bacterium
GCGGCCGGCGGACAGGACGAACCGGTCGCATCGGAGGCGGCGAAGAACGGATGATCGAACTTCAGGAAGCCCTGTTCAAGAAGGAGATCTGGGCTATCGGCGGCGGCAAGGGGGGGATCGGCAAAAGCCTGATCACCGGCAACATCGGCATCACCCTTGCCCGCCTGAAGAAAAAGGTCCTGCTCGTCGACGCCGACCTCGGCGGCGCGAACCTCCACACAACGCTCGGACTGGGCGTGCCGGAGATGACGCTGTCCGACTTCCTGAACCGGCGCGTCGAGTCCATGCAGGACGTCATCATCAAGACGGCCATCCCCAACCTCTCGCTCATCAGCGGCGCCCAGGACTTCCTCGACGCCGCCAATCCCAACTTCGCGCAGAAGACCCGGTTCCTCCGCCATCTGGAGACCCTCGACGCCGACTACATCCTGCTGGACCTCGGCGCCGGCACCACCTTCAACATCCTCGACTTCTTCCTCTTCTCCGACCACGGCATCCTGGTGGTCCTGCCCGAGCCGACGGCCATCGAGAATGCCTACCGGTTCATCAAGAGCGCCTTCTACCGCCGCTTCAAACGGGTTGTCGCCGACCAGCGCATCAAGGACCTCATCGACGCCGCCATGGACCAGAAGAATACCATGGGCATCCGGACGCCCGTCGACCTGATCGAGCGCGTGAAGGGAATGGAGCAGGAGACCGGCGAGGTCCTCGAGCTCGAGATAGCGAAGTTCCGGCCCAAGCTGATCGTGAACCAGGTGCGCACCAAGAACGACGTCCAGATCGGCTTCTCCATGAAGAGCGCTTGCGCCAAATATTTCGGCATCAACCTGGAGTACCTGGGCTACGTGGAGTACGACGACTGCGTCTGGCAGTCCATCCGGAGCAAGCGGCCGCTGGTGGTCGAGTACCCCTATTCCCGGCCGGCCCGCTGCATGGAGCGGATCGTTCACAACCTGCTCCGCAAGGAGCAGATGACGCTCAGCATGCTGTATTAGGTCAGCTGACAAGCTGACCAGCGTGCAAGTTTACGGCTGCTAGCATGTCAGCTTGCTGGCTTGTCGGCCTGTTAGCTTTGTCATCGGGGTTTGCGATGCTAAAAAAGATCGAGGACATGAACTATTATGAGCTGCTCGAGGTGAGCCCCCGGGCAACGTCCCAGGAGATCCACCGGGCCTACGAACGCATCCGGAGGATTTACGACCCCAACTCCATCGCCCTGTATTCGCTCTTCTCTCCCGAGGAGACGGACAGCATCCGCCAGCGCATCGAAGAAGCCTATCGCACCCTCATCTATGAGGAGAACCGGCGGGCCTACGATCTGAAGCTGCAGGGACCTGCCGGCCAGCTGTCCGTCGATCAGGCGCTGCTCCGGACCGCCGTCCCGACCCCGTTTCCGGCCGCTGAACGCAGCGAGGTCCGGCCGGCGGCGGAACCCCCCGCGCCGGCGGCCCCGCAGGCGCCCGAGACCCCGGCAGTGCTCCCCCTCCAGCCCGTCCCGACGGACATCAGGGAGTTCACCGGGTCGGTCCTCAAGATGATGCGGGAGCAGCGCGGTCTCTCCATCCGCAACATCTCGGAGACCACGAAGCTCAGCGCGCGCTATATCGAGGGCATCGAGGAGGAAAATTACCAGAAACTTCCGGTGCGCCCGTACCTGCGCGGGTTCCTGGTCCTCTACTGCAAGGCCATCGGCTACGAGCCCGAGCGCATCGTCACTGACTACATGAAGCGGTACGACCTCGCGAAGAACCCGCCGAAGAAGTAGGATCGTATCAAGTTCCGAGCTCAAGATTCAAGGTTCAGCACAACAAGACAACATGCAAAAGAAAAGGCAGCCGAAAAGGCTGCCTTTTGTCGTTCGTGTGCATCGCTCCGATCACTGCACGTTGAACCTGATCTCCAGGATCCCGTCATCCGTCCACGTCGGCGTAGTGAGCGATCCGTCCTCGCTCCCTACGACGCGGGCCGGATACCGGGCAGCGCTGGAATCCCACCGGACCGTATTCGACGCTCCCGCGCCACCAGCGGTGGAGAAGAGCACCGCCAGGTTCCTGGTCGGGTCATAGGTGAAGACGGTGCTCAGCGGGATCGTTATCCAGTCCCCGGCCTTGAGCCCCGCCGGAATGGTGAACGAGCCGCCATGAACGGTTCCGTTCTCGTCCATGTTGCCGGCGTAGGCATCGGAACCGGAGAGGGCGCTTTTCACGGTATGGCCGATCTTGACCGTGTAGTTGCTGTGCGT